>JAIPJL010000099.1 GCA_021734165.1 bacterium
AAACGTGTCATATTGAAATTGTTTCCAATACTTTTGGAAATGGCTCAAACGGGATATGGATTCAGAGTGAAAATGCAAATATGATCTTTCAAAACAATTTGATAAACAACCTTCAGGGTTGGGGAATTCAGGTATCTGAATACAATTATAACGCTTTGATTGCGAATAATGTGATCTCTAATTCTGGAGTTGGATTTTACATTAGAAATAATGACGGGGAATTCATGGATAATTACCGAATGGAGAACAATCTTTTTATAAATAATGACACTATCTTACAATTGAGAAGACATGACCAGGTATATCAATCATTTAGATATAATGCCTGTTTTGATTTTGATACACTTGGCAACGATACGAATTACTTTGGCAGAATGACTCAGGTCAATACCAACGGCGATTCCTGCGACGCCGGATTCAACATATTTCTCGATCCACACATTGCCAGCCTCGATACGCTTGATTTTCGTCTGTATCTCGATTCACCGCTAATCGATGCAGGTAATCCGGATTCAGCATTTTTTGATATTGACGGAACCGTAAATGACATCGGATTGTATGGCGGTCCTTATGGAGTGTTATACTTACATCCTCAGAATGTCGGTAAAAGTGATGTTTCTATTCCCGAAGGTTTCACGCTTGACAGACCATACCCCAATCCGTTCAACATCTCGACCAATTTCAGTTTCAACCTGCCTGCTCCCGGTATAACAGAAATCAATATCTATGACACCATCGGCAGACTTATTTTCAGTGACAAGTTGGAAGAGCTCCAGGCAGGCAGTCACAAATATACCTGGCAGGGGATCGACAGTAAAGGCAGACCACTCCCGACGGGAATCTATTACTTCGAACTGACCTACAAAGGAGCGAAACTTGTTAAACGAGTGGTGTTATTGAAATGAATATGCGGAGTAACGAAGCTTGCTTCGTTTTAAATATCGCTCAAGCAAGCTTGAGCGCTTCGGTCTTAAACGAGAGAGTTTTGTTACATAAAACTTTCTTACTTTCTAACTTTCTTACTTTCTTACTTATTTAAGGAGGTGATAACCTTGAGATAATTTAACTAAAATCAGTACTAACAGGTCGAGTTGGACTATCAACTCCCTGTCAATTGAAGGTTTATTTTATTCAATCAACCGTAGCAGTTTACAAACTGTAATTAGGTTTTTAATCAGTAATTAACAAGAAAAACTACACTAATTCAAAACTTTAAAGAGAGGTTAAAAATGAGTACATACTCAAAAATATTCGTCGCGGTCATCGTGATCGTTTTAACAGTTGGAAGCCCTTCAGTAATATATGCAGAAGATGTAACAAATGCTATTATTTATGAATACTTGTTAAATGAGGGTGATTTTCTCGATACTTATCCTGTTCCTGATGGAGCGGTGTTTACAGAATCCATCTTATTTCCACCAGAAAATCCTGGTGATCCAGAAGATGATTTACCAACTGACACCTACACCATCGAATTTGATTGCGTGGATGTCACATTTGATGAAGGTTTTTCATTAACTATACAAACAACCCCGTATGGAGCAACCACCGGCACCGGACGCATCAACGCGCATGGCATTTCTGTACACATGGTTACTTTCGATAAGAGTGGCGCAAATAACTGGGGTGGCATCATCATTCAGTCTGATCCGGATGGCGGTAACTTGATAGAGTATTGTCAGATTCAAAATGTTACCGCAGGCGCTAATGAAGGAGCGGTTTACATCAATGGTATTTTTCAATGTGTTGTTGCGAATTGTAATATATCTAACGTTCAAGGAGGCGCTGGATTAGCTGCAAGCGGAGGGGAATATTCATTTCGTAGTAACGAAATTTCTGGCTGTAATGGTGGGATCATTTGCATTGGCGCTATGGATGATGGAGAAGAGAGCGCAATTATTAACAATATTTTGCATACAAATTTTGAGCCAGGAGTTTCAGTTAGTAATGGTTGGGACGGAAGTATAGTTAACAATATTGTATATGACAATGCGCAAAATCAGATTGAACTGGTAAATTGCCCTCTTTCTCAAGTTGTTAACAATACAGTTGATGGTGGAGACAATGCAAGCGGGATAGTCTGCACAATAGCCTGGACGGATGATATCCGGAATAACATCATTATTAACTGTGATCCCTTTGGGATAGTAGGAATTGATGCTGGAAGTACCTATGACTACTGTCTCTTTGATGGGAATGCTATCGATAATAGCAATTGTGTTGATGGGGGTCATAGTATAGATGATGATCCTCCGGATTTTGTCAATGAAGGCAATCATGACTATCATTTTGAATACACCTCGTCTGGTGTAAATGACGGTGATCCAGCAGAAGCATACTATGATCCTGATGATTCTGATAATGACATTGGTGCTTTTGGTGGACAGCCTGCAGGAGATTTCAATATCGATGGTTACGAAGATTACATCGCGATAACCGAGGAAGGTCTTTTATTTGATGAAGATGTTTGCAATCTGGGATTAGAAACCTATGGGATGCTGGGTGATAACACTGTGGATGATGGTGAAGTGCTAACCATTGAGCCGGGTGTAAAGGTTGACATACTCCCCTGATATGCTTTCTCACACACTTTGTTTCGATGTTAAATTGTTTTTACCTTCTTGTTAATCCAGCTTGAAATCCTCTGTGTACTCTGTGTTCTCCGTGTTTAATATTTACAATTCTTTCTCACTTTCACACTTTCACACTCTCTAACTCATTCATAACTCATAACTTAAAATTTATAATTTCATCCATCTTGTCTGAATTCCTTTCTACAAAGGAATGACAGACTCAGTAATCTGGAATACACTAATTATAATCCCTAATTGGAAGGCACTCCCGGGCTGTAAAGCTTTTAAGCAAATAGCCAGCGCCTCAATTGTGTGTGTTCAACCCTTTCAGGGTTGTCAGATAGACAGAATTTGAATCCGCCAGCTGACGCTGACGGTTATTCACGTTTGATCCCGACAAGTCGGGATCGATATAAAGATCCTAAGCTTGCTTCGTTGATTCGCAGGCAGAGACACCTGCGCCACCAAGCCTTGAGAACACAGACCTGAGCTACAGTTCCGTAAGTTCTTGATGCAACGAAGTTGCATTCGGGGTGCCGTCACGTGTCCTCACATGACACAACTATTTTAACATTATTGTCTGGGTTACTCCCTTTAAACATCTGTTATTTCTATACTTGCCGTCAGGTCACACTGCGACTTCGCCGCATCAAGACCTGACGGAACAGGTGATTTTACTATTATCTGACAGACTCTTACGCAGGAATGATGCGTCTAATCTCTAATATTTCAAAGGTCTCAGAAGTATATAAGCTGGCAGGTCACATTACGCAAGGCGTGACAAGCCCTGCCAGTACAGATATTTTTATTAATGCGAAGCGAGCTTCGCTACTCCGTATTCAATTGCTCCCCATTTCAAAAAGGAAATTCCAATAAAGAACAATAACCATCAATACTTACCAAAACCACCCTCTTTTTTGCCATAAAAGTACTTTTTTTGAATTTGAACTTAACTAAAGACTATTAAATAGCTTTTTGACTTGCAGGTTAGAATATTATATAGTATCTTTTAGCTTTTAATCACAGACAACAGCTACACTTTCCAGGGAATATGAATCCGGCAGTCCATCTGATACTGTCAGCTCTGCTTGCATTTACTACTCATCATCAGCCTAACATCTTTGATGAAGCGGAGTTAGATAGTTACTATTCACCATTGATTGAGAGTTTCGAGCATAATTTGCTGGATAGCTGTCTCGTTCTGCTTGAGCAACTTGAAGATGATGCGCTGCTAAGTGGTGGCTCCGTTCCTCAGGATGATTTCAGAAAGCTCTTTGAATTACTTGACGCGATCGAACCGGAACAGGGAAGTTATGAAGGTGACTATCTTGAGCAGTTAAACGAACGCGCCAGATCCGCTTACATGTCATACTTGCATAATTTGGATGAACTTCCTGGAGATATAGATCCGAGCTTTATTCGCGAAGAGATAGACGCAGCACTTATGCCGCAGGAGTTGGAAGCCTATGATGAAGATGAAATCGATGGATTGGGATTTGCAGAGTGTTCGGAAAGCGAATTAGACAGTGCAGCTATTGATACTTCACATAAGAAGCTGCCACCGATTGAATTTGTACGAAACAACAAGGTTGAAAAGGCAATTAAGTACTTCAACACCAAAGGCAGGAAGGTTATGCAGATCTGGTTAAACAGATCCGCTGAAATGACGCCTATACTTATTCCTATACTGCGTGAAAACGGAATGCCTGAGGAGTTGGTTTACTTATCGATGATTGAGAGCGGTTTTAATACCCATGCTTATTCATGGGCTCATGCAGCAGGACCCTGGCAATTTATTTCGGCTACAGGCAGGCGATATGGACTTGATATTGACTGGTGGTATGATGAAAGACGCGATCCTGCCTTGTCAACGAAGGCTGCCTGCGACTATCTGCGCGTATTATATAATCTTTTTGATGACTGGTATCTCGCACTTGCTGCTTACAACTGCGGTGAAGGTAAGGTAAAACGTCATGTCAGGTCTTATGGTGATGATTATTGGTCGTTACGAAAACTGCCGCGTCAAACACGAAACTATGTGCCTACATTCATCGGCGCTGCAATTATTGCTCAGAATCCGGAAGAATATGGATTTACTGTGCCGGATCCGGTTGTACCGCCAGATTTAGAAACTATATTTATAGATCAATGTGTCGATATGGGAGCGTTGGCTAAGGCTGCCGGAACTGATAAGGCAACATTAACAAAATATAATCCAGCTATTGTCAGGTGGTGTACACCACCGAACAGAGACAGCGTTAAAGTATATCTACCTGTCGGCACACTCGATAGAGGATTTGCAGAGAAATTTGCACAGATTCCACCTGAGAAAAAGGTCAGTTATACCAGACACCGAGTAAACCGCGGTGAAACGCTATCTACCATCGCCAGACGTTATGGCGTACCAATGAGTCTGATTATCAATGAACCGAGAAATAATATTAGAAGTCGTCACCGTATTCGTGCCGGTCAGGTTCTGATTATCCCAGGTATTTCGCCTGAGAACGCAAAATACACAAAAAGCTATAATTCAGAACCTATTTCTTACCCAACAGGTGGCAGTTATCACATTGTTCGACGTGGTGAGAGCCTGAGTACTATTGCGGCGCGCTACGGCACGAGCGTTAATCAGTTAAAACGCTTGAACGGTCTCTGGGGTAAGAGATATATTTATCCGAAGCAACGTTTGAGAATTTCTGCCGAGAGTAACGCTGTTGCGGATGAACAACAAAGTAAAGAATTAGTGACTGTTCCAGAATCCGGCAGAAGTCATCTCGTTAAAAGAGGTGACACTCTTTGGGCTATCAGCAGAAAATATGGAGTGTCTGTTGATGACCTGAAAAGAGCTAATGGAATTAGGGGCAGAGCAATTATCAAGCCTGGACAGCGCCTGCTGATACCGGGATAAACAAACTCTTTAATCTTAAGGAGAAGTACATGAATCGAGCGGATATTGTCGAAAGCATTTCCGAAAAAACAGGATTGACACGTACAGATGTGTCTGCTGTTTTCGAAGGCGTTTTGAAAATGATCGAAGGCGAACTTGCCAAAGGCGGAAACGTCGAACTCAGGCGTTTTGGAACATTTCGTTGCGTCAAACGCGCTGCGAGGCGCGCAGTGAATCCTCGTACCGGTCAACCTGTCGATGTTAAAGAAAAGATAGTTCCGGTATTCAAATCTTCGCCTAAACTGCGTAAGGCTGTTTCAAAAGCGAAGATAAAATAAAGTTATACTCCATTTAAAAGTTTTAAGAGAATGTCTGCTGCTGGATCCAGGTCTATCACAATGCGGCAGTGTAACATTTGATTTGATAAAGAAACGAGGTGCTATTGCCCTGCGGTAAAAAGCGTAAGCGACACAAGATGTCGACTCACAAAAGAAAGAAGCGGCTCAGAAAAAACAGACATAAAAAGAAGAACCGCTGATAGTTAGAGTGGTATTGTGAAGAAAATCCTGGTTATTTCGGATACACATCTGTCCGGTTTTTCATCGGGATTGCCTGAGCCGGTATTAAGTGAATTGGTATCATGCGATATGCTTATTCACGCTGGAGATTTTACAGGAATGAACATTTATCGCGAACTTAATTCTATTACCAATTTAGTTGCGGTTCATGGCAATTCGGATGGAATTGGTCTAACCAGACTACTTCCAAGCAGTCTCAAATTTAACGTGGAGAATATCCGGTTAGGTTTGGTGCATGGGAATGGTTCCGAAGATACCACAATTGTGAATGCTTACTCTGTTTTTCAAAATTGTGATATAATCATTTTCGGTCACAGTCATTTACCAATAAATCAGACAAAAAACGGAGTTCTGATGTTCAATCCGGGCAGCCCGACCGATCCGCGTAGGGCGCCCGGTCCCAGCTATGGGTTAATCACTGTGGAAAACAATAGTTTCAATGCTAAGATTGTATCTTTTCATTGAATACTGCTGATGAAATCTATTCAGTTGGTCGTCTAAGCAAGATTATTCGACAACTGATTGAAGATGGTCTGCCTTATGTATGGGTTGAAGGTGAGATATCCAACATAACCCTGCATGGATCCGGACATCGCTATTTCTCGCTCAAGGATCAGAGCGCTTTGATCGCTTGTGTGATGTGGCGTACAAGAAATACGCCACATTTTAGGTTAGAGAACGGGCTTAAGGTAAGAGCTTACGGTAAGGTTACTGTCTGGGAGCGAGGCGGGCGTTATCAGCTTGATGTCCAATCCATCATGCAGGCTGGCATCGGCTCATTACAAGCAGCCTTTGAAGAATTAAAGCGCAAACTTGACGCCGATGGTTTGTTTGCTCTTGAACGAAAGAAAACTCTACCTGAATTTCCACGCGCAATTGGTATTGTAACATCACTGACAGGCGCGGCTATACGAGACCTTGTTTGGGGTTTCAGCAATCGTTTCCCACCGAGTGATCTATACATTATCCCAGTTAAAGTCCAGGGTGAAGGTTCCTCTGCTGAGATTTCAGCGGCTATTAAAACTTTCAATCGATCAGGTCTGGTTGATCTCATTGTGGTAGGTCGCGGTGGTGGTTCAATTGAAGACCTCTGGGCTTTTAACGAAGAGCAGACCGTTCGCGCTGTAGCTGCTTCTGATATCCCTGTCATTTCCGCTGTAGGTCATGAGGTTGATGTTACATTATGTGATCTGGCGGCTGATGTGCGCGCTCCCACACCAACCGCGGCAGCATCAATCGCGGTTCCTGACAAAGATGACCTTAAAAACTTATTACGTAGTAAAGATCGTCAACTAAGGATTTCTCTGGAACGAACGGTGACCCTTTGGCGTGAAAGGATTAAAGGTATTGAAAATAGTTATGCATTCAAAGTATTGTTGAACCGTATAACTGATGAAAGGCTCAGACTGGATAATATCGCTAAGAATATCGACGATCATCTTTCAAGAAAGCTCACAGAAACCAGACGAAAGATTATTGCTGCAACCGATCGCCTGAATGCACTTTCACCCCATAATGTACTCGATAGGGGGTACTGTGTTGCCAGGGACTCCAGTAATAATGTAGTGCGAGATGTTGCAGATATTAAATTGGAAGACTTATTAAACTTGACTTTTAAACGTGGAAGCGCTAAAGCTGAAATTAAGGAGATTCACACTATTGAACAATAATGTAAAAGACGACCTGAGTTTCGAGGACGCCTTTCAAAGGATTGAGGAGATTGCTCAGCAGCTTGAAGATGGTAAAACAGAACTTGAAGCTTCATTTAAACTTTTTGAGGAAGGTAAGAAATTGTTGAAAATATGCCATTCGCAGCTTGATAAAGCGGAAAAGCGACTGAAGATTCTAACTGAAGTCGATGGCGAATTTCAAATAAAGGAAGAGGTTATTGACTGATTGGTCTAAATATCCGCTTCTTGCTACAATAAATAGCCCTGCTGATCTGAAAAAACTACAAATTGATAAACTTGAGAATCTCGCTTCTGAGATGCGGGAGTTCATGATCGAAATAGTATCTGAGACCGGTGGACATCTTGGTTCAAATCTGGGCAGCGTTGAGATCATAACGGCTATGCATTATGTCTATCAATCACCGAAAGACAAGATGGTGTTTGATGTAGGCGCTCAGGCTTATCCACATAAAATCATTACGGGTCGTCGGGAGTTATTTCATACGAATCGCCAATATGGAGGAATATCAGGATTTCCTTCACGTGAAGAAAGTGAATATGATGATTTTACGGTAGGACACTCATCGACTTCTATCTCAGCAGCTTTGGGAATGGCAACTGCACGTGATCGGGCAGGGAAGGATCATAAAGTAATTGCACTGATTGGAGACGGAGGTATGACCGGTGGGATGGCTTTTGAAGGATTGAATAACGCAGGAGCTTCAAAAACCGACCTGACGGTTATACTTAACGACAATCACATGGCAATCTCGCCGACTTCGGGAGCGCTTTCACAGTATATGTCTGCTATCAGAACTGATACAAGATTCGAAAAACTTAAAGATGGAATGTGGAATCTTACAGCGCGTCTTCCGAAGAGTTCAAAATTTCAGAAAGCGCTACGCGGTTTAGATGCAGGACTAAGAGCTATGTTAGTGCCGGGATTATGGTTTTCAAGACTTGGTTTCAGATACGTAGGTCCCGCAGATGGTCATGATTTACCAGAATTAATTAAGCTATTTGAATGGTTAAAAGATATCAGCGGTCCAGTTCTTGTTCATCTTCGTACAGAGAAAGGTAAAGGTTATGCGCCTGCTGAGAATGCGGATAATCATTTACACGGAGTGAGCAGGTTCAACCCGCAAACAGGTCCGGTTAAAAAGAAAAATGGGAAGTGGACATTTAGCGGTTATTTCAGCGATGAATTGCTTAAAATCGCTAAAGAAGATGAAAAAATTATTGCTATCACACCTGCTATGAGTGAGGGTAGTGAGTTGCTTAAGTTTCAAGAGTGTTTGCCGGATCGATGTATTGATGTTGGTATTGCTGAACAACATGCAGTAACATTTGCAGCAGGTTTAGCTTCACAAGGGATGATTCCCGTTACGTTCATATACTCATCATTTTTACAGCGCGCTTATGATCAAATCATTCACGATGTTGCGCTTCCGAATCTTCATGTTGTATTTGCAATTGATAGAGCGGGGCTTGTTGGTGACGACGGACCGACTCATCATGGAGCTTTCGATATAAGCTATCTGAGACATATACCTAATATGACAGTGTTAGCGCCACGAGATCAAAATCAGCTTCGCTTGATGATTAGAGCGGCAATCAATGATATACGAGGTCCTGTTGCTATTCGTTTTCCTCGCGGAGCGCCAGTTAAAGTTATAAAATCAATTGATAAACCATCTAATGTTTTTAAACCGGAAATGATACGCGACGGAAAAGATGGAATTATTATAGGATCTGGAATTTTACTTACAGGCTGCTTAAATTCAGCGAAAGCGCTTGCTAATGATTCTAATTTGGATTTAGCTGTACTTGATATTAGATCAATCAAACCGTTGGATTCTGAATATCTACGGGAATTAGCGGTGAGATTTCCTCGTTGGTTGACAGTTGAGGAAAACGCGCTTATGGGTGGTATTGGATCCGCTTTACTCGAATTTATTTGTGATGAAAACTTAGATGTGACAATAAAACGCTTGGGACTTCCTGATAGGTTCGTAACACATGGTGATAGATTGAGTTTACTAAAAGAGATTGGATTAGATGATGATTCTATAAAGGAAACGGCTTTTAATTATTTCAGTAAAGAATCAAAATCGATTCAAGGCAGGATTCGCAAGATAAGGCATAGAGTATGAAATCGCTTAGACTGGGAATAATAGCTAATACTGGGAAACCAATTGTAATGGAAGTTCTTCCTTCTTTCTTGGCGATGCTCAGAGATAAAAATATAGCTTTTACTGTTGCAGATGATTTACGAGATTTAATTAACTCGTCAGATTTGTCTTTCAGTCCGATTGAGTCGATTGTAGATGAATCCGATTTCATTCTCTCATTTGGCGGTGATGGAACATTTTTACGCACCGCTCACATCATCGCGCCAAGACAGATTCCAATAATCGGAGTCAATTTAGGAACATTCGGTTATCTTGCTGAGGTTGGAATTGACCAATTAGAGGAGAGAATCAACGATCTGACTGAAGGAAGGTATTCTGTTCAGAATCGTAAAATCCTCAAGGCTATTATTGGTGAAAAAGACGAAAAAGAACCTTTATACGGACTTAATGATATTGTAATTGAGAATGGTGAATTTCCAAAGACGATTTGCTTAGTTACTCGCATAGATGGCGACTATCTGAATACATTTAACGCGGATGGTTTGATTGTATCTACACCAACAGGTTCCACCGGATATTCACTTTCCGTAGGTGGTCCTATCATTGAACCGGAAGTCGAAGCCATGATAATAAGTCCGATTAATCCTCACATGCTTGCGAACCGTCCTTTGGTGGTAGGATCATGCAGAAAGATCGAAATCACCACACACAGCAAAGCCGGTCATTACCAAGTTGTAGCCGATGGTCAATATGTGCTAAAACTCGATACAGGCACAAAAGTTAGTATTGCTTGTGCGTCAACTCCAACTCAGATTGTGTTATTTCAGGATCATAATTTTTATTCCATTTTACGAAACAAGCTCCAGTGGAGACATCAGTTGAACGTGAGAGTTGATCCTTTAAGAACGGGAGAAAACGGTGAATCTGTTTGAACGTTTCAGAAATGGTTTAAGTCGCACAAGGGAAAATACGGTTGGAAAAATTGCCGGGATATTTAATAGAAAAAAGCTTACCGAAGAAGCTCTTGAAGAATTAGAAGATATTTTACTTGAAGCAGATATTGGAGTTGATACGGTTGAAGACCTGCTTAACAATCTAAGAATGAGCTTAAAAAATGGAACAGGCGCTAATGATAAGCAACCAATGGAAATATTAGAACATGATCTGATAGAATTATTAGAAAATGGTAAGGGAGATAGAGAAAAAAGGTTTTCGCACAAACCCTGGATTATACTAATGGTTGGAGTAAATGGTTCAGGTAAAACAACATCCGCCGGTAAATTATCGTATTACTTTAAATTACAGAATAAAAAGAGCGTCATAGCCGCTGCTGATACATTCAGAGCTGCCGCAGTCGAACAGGTAGAGGAATGGGCTGCAAGAGGAGATGCACGGTTAATAAAGCAGAACACCGGCGCAGATCCCGCAGCGGTAACTTATGATGCATATTTATCAACCAAAGCGCGAGGCGAGGATGTTCTTATCGTTGATACGGCAGGAAGACTACAGGCAAAACGTAATTTGATGCAGGAATTAACTAAAATAACGCGTGTATTAAAACGTCACGACGAAACAGCGCCACATGAAGTGTTGATAGTCATTGATGCAACAACAGGACAAAATGGATTGTCACAAGCCAGAGGTTTTATGGAAGCTTCGGGCTGTACGGGACTTCTCGTTACTAAACTTGATGGTACCGCAAGAGGGGGAATAATTGTGCCGATACACCGTGAATTAGGATTGCCAGTCGAATTTGTCGGTTTGGGTGAAGGTTTACAGGATCTGCAACCGTTTGAGGGCAAAGCTTATGTTAAAGCTTTACTTAACAAATAGATTTTACTATGTAACTCGACTTATTTTCATTTTAATCGGACTGATTACTTTTCTGAATGACTATGCTTATGCCTCCGAGGATCATCCGCAGTGGCGAAAAGAGACCGATTTTGGACAGCCGTTATTCGTTATATCGACTCATCAAAGGTTAGGCCTTGATCCCGCTTTGATCAGGTTGGATATTGTTGTTGAAGTCGTAAATGATATGCTTATGTTTATTAGAGAAGATGATGAATTTGTTGCGTCACTTGATCTTCACCTCTCAATTATGCATGCAAAAGAGAACAGGATTATTAATCAGATTAAACATATAAATAGAACTGTATCAGAATACAAGCTTACAAATTCAAAACGTGATTACACAACTGAAACTTTTACAGCAGAATTAAAGCCCGGCAAATACACTGTGAAAATCATGCTTGAGGATAAAGAGTCTAAGCTTAGAGAAAGCGTTGAAAAGAAAATAGTAATTGCTCCTAAAACAACCAAAGCCGGTAATGCAATATCTGATATTATTCTGGCGCGTTCAAATGAAGTTGACAACGAAACAGGAATTCCATTTCAGCCGACAGTTAGCGGTATGATACCTTATCCAACTTCACCATTATACTGTCATTTCGATCTTATGCAAAGTAATCTTAATGGTGATTGCGATATAGAACTGAAAGTGGTTGAGAAATCAGGCAAGGTCAGATACTGTAATAACAGTAAGATTACCAGTACAAAAGTTATTGAATCTTATTATTTGCCTGTTTTTTGCGAAAATCTTACATTTAATAAATACAAGTTAATAATACAAGCAGTAATAGGTTCCGATACGTTGCAAAGTAAAGCATCTTTTTCTATAAATTTTCATGGATTACCATGGGTAATTAAAGATATAGATCAGGCGATACAGTATATGCGATATATTGCAAAACCTGAGGAGATTACACGACTTGCCAACGAATTAACATCAAGGAAAGAAGAGACATTTCTAAAGTTCTGGAATGATAATTTTCCTTGTCCTGAAGGAGCAATAAATCCTAAAATGGTAGAGTATTATAGTAGAATTAATTTTGCTAATGCCAATCTAAGCAGCAACAGAGAAGGATGGGAAACCGATCGCGGCAGGATTATCGTAATCTATGGAAGACCAACAGAAATTGAGAAGCGAACAAACGAAAACAATACGGTTGAATATGAGATATGGTATTACAGTCATCTAAACAGACAATTTGTTTTTGTGGATGATTTCGGCTTTGGTGAATATAGACTTACGATGCCTGATTGGTAGATTCAAAGAACATGAATGATGGAACCTATATACCTGCCTTGAAACAAGGTGATTTAATCAGAATTATATCACCTGCCGGACCAGTTGATGAGGAGAAGTTAAGAATTGGTGTAAAAAGAATAGAAAGCTGGGGTTATAAAGTTGAAATAGCGCAACATGCTCTTGATAGGAAAGGATTTCTTGCAGGTGATGATGATGTGCGTTTGAAGGATCTTACAGATGCTTTATTAAATGATGATGTTAAAGGAATAATATGCAGCAGGGGAGGGTATGGTGTTCTTAGATTAATGAAAGACATACCCTGGCAGAAAATCGCAGAAGTTAAGCCCAAACCATTTGTTGGTTTTAGTGATATCAGCGCTTTTCAGTTACCTCTATTTGAAAGATGCGGGTGGATGAGTTTTTCAGGACCACAAGCTGCTATGGCATTGAGTGGAGATGTAACTGAGCGCACGGCTGAACACCTAAAGTGCATGCTTGATGGTTCTCACGTATTTTTAAGTTGGACTGATGGAACCCTTGTTAAACTTGAAGCAATCAGATCGGGTTCTGTAAATGGCAGGATGCTTCCATGCAATCTTTCGATGTTGAATTGTTTGATAGGCACGGAGTTTATGCCTGATTTTTCCGGAAAAATATTGTGTATTGAAGATATTTCTGAACCTGCCTACAGAATCGATAGAATGTTGTGGCAATTAGAGGCTTCAGGGGTGTTTAAGGAGCTATCTTCGCTTATTATTGGCAAATTTATGTATAATGAGATTGATATTTCTGAGATTGTTCATGATCTTGCTTTGAATAAGTTTGA
>JAIPJL010000100.1 GCA_021734165.1 bacterium
ATAGTGACTCAGCCTGCTCAGCATAAGAGTAAACAAATGCCTTTGTAATCTCGCCCTCAAGTATTTCCAGATAATACTTATGAAGCGTATCCTGCAAATAACCAAGATATAGCTTGCGCGTTTCATCAGGCATATCACTGCTCTTTACGCGACTAATCAATGCTTCAGCAACATTAATAGGATTAATACATAAACCATCACTATCGGACAGAGCATTATCCAAAGCTTTCATAATAAAGCGTGTCGATATACCTGTCATACCTTCATGTCTGGCGTCTTCCTTTAATTCCTGAATATCGATACGTCTTGTTTTACCCTGTTCAAGAACCTCATTACCATTGTAAATTTTAAGTTTTGTTAGCTGATCAACCTTGTTTGATGGTTCAAGTCTGGTTAAAATTCCGAACATTGAAGCAAACTCAAGTGTAAACGGCGCTACATGAGCCTTGAAGTCCGATGAATCCATAATCTTGCGATAAATCTTAACCTCCTCAGACAGCTCTAGGTTGTAAGGAACCGGAACAACTACTATACGGTCAAGAATGGCCTCATTGGTATGATCTGAACGGAATTTCTTCCATTCAGCCTCATTAGAATGTGCAATGATGACCTCATCAACATGAACCATACCATGCCTGCCAGGCGCTGGTATGTTTTTCTCTTGAGTTGCTGTTATCATCACATGCAGATATTCAACTTCGTTTTTGAATACCTCTATAAACTCAACCATTCCGCGATTGCCCACATTTAAAGCGCCACTTAAATCTAGCACACGCGGATCACCTTCAGCATATTTATCAAGTTTCGATATATCTTCACCACCGATAAGCACGGATGTATCCTGATTGTTTGGATCGACAGGAGGCACTACACCAACACCTATTCTTGATCTTTTTGACAGCCGTTTTGTAACAACTTTAAACTCCTCATAGTTGTTATCGAGTTCATTATTCAGTCTCCAACGGCAAACCGGACACAGATCGCCTTCTATTCTGACTCCCAGCAACTCCTCAAATTGGGCTCGTAAATGATTTGGAACCAAATGTAAAGGTTCTTCTTGAATTGGGCAGCCTTCGAGGCAATAAATAACATTTTCTTCAAGCGCTTTTTTTATCTTGTCAACAAGCGAGCTTTTACCAGATCCTACAGGACCCATCAAATACAGCACTTGTCGGGATTCTTCTCCTTTCATGGATGAAGCGCTGAAGTAACGAACAATTTGATTGATCGTCGGTTCAAGACCAAAAAACTCATCAACAAAGAAGTTTATTATCTTCACTGAATCATCTTTATAGATACGCTTTAGTTTAGGGTTATCAACTGTTGAAACCTCTGTAACACCAGCCCGCATTATCGTATCGTAAATACGCTGATGAGCAAGTTTAGGAATTGATGGATCTTCTTTAACTTTTTCCAGGTATTCAAGGAAAGTTCCTGCCCATTTCTCTTCAGTCCTAGCTTCGCGGTCAGCAGTTATAATCTTGGAAAAATCAACTTGGTCAGTCATTATCAGTCCCTCCTCTGCTTGATGTAGATCTTCGACTTTTCACTTCTTTTATGTTACCTGAATTAATCGATGAAAACTGATGTTTCATCGTTCCTCCTATTATATTATACGTATGTTCAGTACTTTTGTTTCATGGTCAACATCATATAAAATAAAAACTGTCGGTAGATATGGCAAGGAGTTTTACGAAACACCAAACTAATATTTACCGTTATTATCCATTTTAACCATATCTCCGCTATACAGGAATCGTTTAATCTTACGCGTGGATGTTTTTTGAAACTCATCCTCTACAACACGAAAACTGCGAATACGCTTAAAATCCTCCAAATCCTTTTGGATTTCATTTACCTCGGATTTGATTAGATTATAAACATCATCCGGAGTAGCTTTCTTGTCACTTCCCTCGAAATGCAAGTCTATCTGCTCATAGTCAGGGTAAATCAGGGCAGCTACATCTTCACCATAACCGGAATCTCTTTGCATTCCAAGAACTAATGATTCTGAAATATATCTTCCTCGGTTCAAATGAAACTCTATCTCCTCGGGGTAAACATTCTTTCCACCACCAGTAACCAGTAAGTTCTTTTTTCTACCCATAATCTGTAGATAATTGTCTTCCTTTATAATACCGAGGTCGCCTGTATGAAACCAGCCGTTTTCTTCAAGAACTTCATCAGTTGCTTCCTGATTATTAAAATAACCTTTGAAAATATTTGGTCCACGAACTAATATCTCGCCAACACCTTTCTGATTGGCATCGATTATCTTACATTCAACTTCCGGTACAGGGGGACCAACAGTTTCATGGCTAACTCTCCAAGGTGGATTAACATGTGTAACGGGGCTTGTTTCAGTTAATCCGTATCCCTGCATAAGTTTAATACCGAGACGATTGAAGAATACAGCAGTTGAAGGATCGAGAGGACCTCCACCGCTGACAAAAAACTTTACAGTCGCAAATCCAGCCTTTTCGCGTAAACCTTTGAATATTTTAGTTCCCAATTCAAGTCCAAGTTTCTCACCGCTACCAACAACTCCAAACATAGTATTGAACAATGCTTGAGTCCTCTTGCCCTTTTTTCTAATTCCCCTTAAAATACCGGCATGCATTTTCTCGAAGAGCAAAGGTACACCAATCATCAAAGTCACTCCAGTATTTTTAATATCAGCAATAAGATCATTACTTTTCATACTATGAGAATATGTTATACTGCACCCACAGTAAAATGGTAGTAAAAAACCAGCAGTGCATTCAAGACTATGATGAATTGGTAATACTGATAGAAAAACATCATTTTCATCAATAGGAAATATCTGGCTGGCTGCCGCAACATTTGACATGATGTTATTTTGAGTCAACATAACACCTTTACTATGACCTGTTGTACCGGAAGTGTATAATATTGCAGCTAATTCATCGAGATCTCTTTTGGGAAATTTGTGTTTTTTCTCATTACCTATTTGCAGAACCATGTCAAACGGTATAGAATCTTCCACACATTCCTCATCAAAACACACCGATTTTTCAAGAGTTGTAATCTTCTCCATTTCAGCGATATCTTTAAGAAATTTCGATGAGCCGAGTAAAATTCTTGCTTCGGAATCCGAAATAATATGACGTAAGCCTGTTGGAGGCATCATACTGTCAACGGGTACCACCACTCCACCGGCTACTTGAATACCAAGATATGCTGCTGCCCATTCAGGTCGATTTTCACTAAGAATAGCAACTCTGTCACCCTTTTTAATTCCTTCTTTTACCAACCATCCGGCTATTGCATTAACGTTAGCCCTAAATTCGGTATAAGTTATTTCAGAATACCCACTGCCATTCCAGGTTCGCATAACAGGATTTGAGCCAAATTCTTCAGCCTGCCTGTCAGCAAGCTCATTCAAAGGAAATATGCCCTTGTCAGGGCGAAGATTCGATTCGTAATTATCCATAACTGCCCAACTCCCATTTATGTTTATTTAACTAATTTTGCAGTATTATAAGCCTTTATAAAACAAAACACAAGCATAATCATACTAAATCCAGTTTCTTTATATCATAACATTTATATAATGAAATACTTTACTTATCATCATAATTCAATTCATATATAAAAAAATTGAAGATTCTAAGAAATCTGACCGTATAACATAATTGGAACCATTAAACCAACCTCAAAACAATTCATAATTGAAATCTTTATACCTTCTCATTTAAACAAGTTTGTTATAGTTATAAACTCAAAATTTGGTCTGGGAATTTTCACAGAATACGAATAAACTCAGCCCTTTCAGAAACCTTTAACATTAAGAATGTTTTGAAAGCTCAAAACCACATAAATCAATCATTAATACTAATCGTCGAAGACGATCCTCATTTTGCAGATATTCTAACGGATACGCTGCAAACCTTGAATCATACAGTTATAAAAGCCTCAAATGGTGTTGAAGCGCTTGATATAATTCAGCACGAAGTTCCTGACTTGATAATTACAGATATTAACATGCCTCATTTAGACGGATATGGGCTGTGTACGAAGATTAAAACAAACCGTTCTACACGCTTAATACCCGTTATAATGATGACAGGTATGGATGATCTTGACAGCAGAGTCAAGGGAATTGAAGTAGGCGCTGACGATTTCATAACAAAACCGTTTCAACTTCTCGAACTCCGAGCGCGGGTAGCATCACTGATTAAACTCAAACATTACACCGATCACCTTGAAAATGCAGAGGAGGTCATATTTTCACTTGCCATGGCGGTCGAAGCAAAGGATCCTTACACAAACGGTCATTGTCGCCGAATCGCAACAATTGGATCAGAGGTTGCGCGTCATATGGGATGCAGCGATGACGATGTGCAGTCTGTATATAGAGGTGGTTTTCTCCATGACATTGGAAAAATAGGCGTTCCTGATGCAATCCTTAATAAAACATCTTTCCTTGATGACTCCGAACGTGATTTAGTAGTCAAACATCCTACAACCGGCGAAGACATCTGCAAACCACTACATACTCTTACAAATGCGCTTCCTATTATACGTCATCACCACGAACGTATTGACGGTAAGGGCTATCCTGATGGTTTGAGCGGTGATGAAATACCACTGAATGCAAGGATTGTAGCAGTTGTTGATTGTTTTGACGCTATGACTACAGATCGACCCTATCGAAAAGGAATGTCCTACGAAAAAGCAGAATTACGCTTACTGAAAGCAGTGGATTCCGGTCAACTTGACGAAAATGCCGTTAATGCAACACTTCAAATAACAAAGCTAATTAAAACTAATGCTTGATAATATGCTATCCTGTAATATTTTGATTACTTCCCGACATTGCTTACTCAGGTTTCGTAACACACTATTAACATTTAAAATTTATACCATCCATCCTCTTTGTCTATTATCCGTTTGATCTCTAACCTTGCAGGTGATATATTACCATTATTTAATAAACAATTAATGTGTGATGTCAGCTAAACCTGTAATAAAAACAGATGGACTGAGCAAGCAGTACCGATTAGGGCTGACTTTAAAACCCGTTGATGCTGTAACTGATTTAAACCTTGAAGTTAACGAAGGTGAGATATTTGCCTTCATCGGCTTGAATGGCGCCGGTAAGACAACTACTATCAAATTGCTACTTGACCATGCTCGTCCAACCAAAGGGAAAGCTTTTCTATTTGGTTTTGACGCTACTGATCCACATGCCCGTGAACGAATAGGATACCTGCCCGATCTACCACATTTTTACCAATTCCTAACAGCAAATGAACTTCTCGATTACTCTGGGAAACTGTTCTGTCTCTCTAAAACGAAGCTTGCCAAACGCTCCGGCGAGTTGCTTGAGACAGTCGGACTGGGAGATAGAGGTAATGAAAGACTAAGAGGTTTTTCACGTGGTATGTTGCAAAGGCTGGGATTTGCGCAAGCTCTTATAAACCATCCTGATCTGGTTATCCTGGATGAACCGCTTGGGGGACTTGATCCCATCGGCAGAGTTGAATTAATGAATCTGATTACCGATCTTAAGAGCAAAAACACTACTGTCTTCTTCAGTTCCCACATCCTTGAAGACGCCCAGAAAGTTGCTGATCGAATTGGTATTATACACAAGGGACACTTGTTAGCTTGCGGGAAGAAATCTGAATTATTGCAAACGAAAGCAGGATGGGAAGCTGAAATTGCTATTAATGAGTTTGATCTGTCTGGTCTGTGTAAGAAAAATAACTGGCAGTATCAAACTAACGAGGAATGTTATACCGTTACTATTTCTGATGACGAAGATGTTCAGAAACTTTATAAACTCGCTTCCGAGAAGAAAATCAATATTATATCTCTTCACCACAGACAGCTAAACCTCGAAGAAGCATTCCTGAAGGAGCTTGATCGATGGAAAGCCTAACACGCATCAGCGCGGTTGCGCAGACAACATTCCGCGAAACCATCCGTAACAAGATACTGCATAATATGTTAGGCTTTGCAGTTGTTATGTTTGGTTTATCATGGGTGATCAGCGCCTGGTCAGTTGGAGAACCCGAAAAGATCATAGCAGATATTGGCTTGACAATCACAGTTCTGGTCGGCGTTATCATTGCGATCTTTGCCGGCGTTGTTTTGGTTCACGGTGAAGTTGATCGAAAAACTATATTACCAATCCTTGCCAAACCGCTGCATCGCTGGGAATATGTATTAGGAAAGTACATCGGTTTCTCATCCGCGGTACTTTTGGTTTATATCGGCATGAACGTAATCTTAATTTTGTTTCTGTCCGTAGTTGGAGGAGGTGTTTCAAGCGGATTGTTGAAAGCCATGTATCTTTCGATCTGGGAGGTTGAATTAGTTGTAGCTTTAGCTCTGATGTTCTCATCAATAACCACTCCCTGGTTGAGCGCATTAAACACAATTATCCTATTTATCGCGGGCAGGTTCAGTTATGACATTAAGTTTTTCCTTGGCGCACACCCTGGAAATGCTTTCGCTCCGGTGTTAAAGATCATTTACGTTTTGGTTCCCAATCTTTCATATTTCAATCTAAGACATGAAGCAGTTCATGCTATTCCCGTTTCAGCACAAATGCTAATCTACCCTACACTGTATGGAATCATCTATTGTTCGCTGGTGCTGTTGATAGCTTCTCTGGCTTTCAGGACTAAGGATCTCGCCTAATGTCTTCTAAGCAGAAAAAGATAATCAGTACAATTTCTGCTATAGCAGGGCTAATCGTAGGATTAATCTTGTTAGTAGGTATCCAGGGTAAAATGCAGGCGCTACAAGCGCCTCATCTTAACCTTGGTGAATTATTATGGGTGCCTGACTGGAAGATACCTCATGTGTTGGCGCTGGCAGATGATAACACTGCCGCTGATCTACTGTGGATTCGCAGCATTTTCTACGTGGGTGAATATCACGATCACGGTAGTGAACATGATCATCAGGAAGATCAAAATGAGCATGAACATCACCACATGGACTACACTTATTCCCGCGATAAAGTCGGTGAACCTGAACATCACCATAACCACGAGGGACATCACGAAGACCATGATAATCATCATATTCAAAAGCTTTATAAACATGAAATCGAAATCAAAGAAACTCCTGATTCCATCGATTTCAAAAACATTGATTTCAGAAACCTGTCACTAATCCGTAATACACTTGCCGGACATCTCACGGATAATGAAGCAAAACATATGTATCATCTTTTTAACGTCATTACCGAGTTAGATACAATGTTCGTTACACCTTACTATCAAGGAGCTATGTATCTTACATTGATGGGAGGACGTTACAAAGAAGCCAATCTGTTGCTTGATAAAGGCATGAAACACCGTCCGGATCGCTGGGAAATGCCTTTCTATCGAGGATTCATAAGACTGTTCTATATGAATGATAAAAACGGAGCGGTTAGTGATCTGAGAATAGCTTCGATGAAAAAAGGAGCGCCAGGATTCGTTTCCCAGCTTGCTACAAGCATTCAGGTTGGTATGGGACAAGTCGAAATGGCTATTGAATTCCTGAAATCACTATATGAAGTGACTGAAGATCAGGAAATGAAAGCGAAGATTAAAAAATTGATTAAGATGTATAGCAGTAAGTAATAATAAGAGCTTTAACTATTGGACTTAAGGACAAGTCCAATTACACAGATGTCACACCTGACAGTACTCATTATTTATTCCTCAAGCTCGACTACACAGATTTATCACAAAGTTTCAAAACACCTACTCCGATAATTGCTAAATACGTTGACTGTAAACATTAAATACATTATCTTTACTGATTGTAATTACACAAATACACCAACAATCCACAGGAGATAAACAAGGTGAAATACGACAGAATCTGGAATTTTAATCCCGGTCCGGCGGCTGTTCCGTTAGACGCGCTTGAAGCGGTGAATAAAGACTGGTTTAACTATCAGAAAACCGGCATGGCAGTTATGGAATGGTCACATCGATCAAAAGAATTTGATGCTATCCATAATGAAACAATTGCTTTAGTAAAAAAACTGCTTAATCTGGGAGACGAGTATCATGTGCTCTTTCTGCAATTTGGAGCATCGCTTCAATTTGGCATGATACCAATGAATTTTCTTGGTGAAGGCAAGACAGCAGATTATATCAACACAGGTTCCTGGTCAACTAAAGCGATCAAGGAAGCAAAACTATTCGGAAAAGTTAACGTCGCATTTGATGGGAATGAAGTCAACTTTACACGTCTTCCAAAACAGAATGAACTGAAGCTAACCAAAGATGCAGCTTACGTTCATATCACCAGCAATAACACCATTAAAGGCACACAGTTCTTTGAGTTCCCTGAAACAGGTAATGTACCATTGATATGTGATATGTCAAGTGACATTCTTTCACATCGCTTTGATCCCAAACCATTCGGTATGATCTACGCCGGAGCTCAGAAGAATCTGGGACCATCCGGAGTAACCCTGGTTATACTGCGAGATGACGTACTGAAAACAGCTCGCAAAGGCATTACAACCATGCTGACGTATGATATTCACGTCGAGAAGAACTCACTTTATAATACACCCAATACGTTCGGTATTTATTTCATGGGTGAAGTTTTAAAGTGGATCGATGGATTAGGCGGTCTGGAAGCGGTAGAAAAACGCAATCGTGAGAAAGCTAATCTTCTATACGGTTTTATGGATGAAAGCGGCGAATTCTATCGCGGTACGGTTGACAAAGACAGCCGCAGTTGGATGAATGTCTGCATGAGATTACCTAACGAAGAACTCGAAGCCAAATTCATTGCCGACGGCAAGAATGCCGGTTTCAACGGTCTGAAGGGTCATCGTAGCGTTGGTGGAGTTCGTGTTTCAATGTACAACGCCGTTCCTCCTGAAGCTATTAAAGAACTGGTGGTTTTCATGAAGGATTTCATGGCGAAAAACGGTTAGGAAACTCCCGTAGGACAATCATTCTTGTTTGTCAACCTTGTTTGTCAAAGATGATAAACTTAAGTGACAAACAGGAATGTTTGTCCTACTTTAATCTTTAATTGGTAAAAATCAAAAGGAAATACAAATGAGAATATTAGTCAATGATGGCATGTCCGAAGAAGGAGCACAGATTCTCCGCGACGCCGGACATGAAGTAATCACGGATAAAATTCCACAGGAAGAACTTCCTGGTAGAATCTCAGAATTTGATGCTTTGGTTGTCCGAAGCGCTACCAAAGTTCGCCAGGATGTGATAGACGCTGGCATCCCTAACCTTAAGGCTGTAGTCCGCGGCGGTGTTGGAGTTGACAACATCGACGTTAAATATGCTGAGGAAAAAGGCGTTAAGGTAATGAACACACCTGCCGCCAGCTCTGACTCTGTCGCTGAGCTTGCTCTTGCTCATATGTTTGCATTATCACGTCATCTTATTGCTTCAAACTTGACAATGCGTAACGGTGAGTGGAATAAAAAGCAATACAAAGGCGTTGAGATTGCCGGTAAATCACTTGGTATCCTCGGTATCGGCAGAATCGGTCAAGCTCTGGCTAAAAAAGCCCTCGCGCTGGGAATGACAGTTATTGCTTTCGATCCTTATGTTACCAAACTTGACATCAATGTCAAACTGACAACAATGGACGAAGTACTAACTAATTCAGATTACATATCAATGCACATGCCGGTTGATCCATCCGGTCCGGTGTTAGGTTCCGCTCAATTCGCTAAAATGAAAGATGGCTCTTATTTAATCAACTGCGCACGAGGCGGAACGATGGACGAGAAAGCTTTAATAACTGCACTCGACTCTGGCAAGCTCGCCGGCGCCGGTGTGGATGTATTTGTTGGTGAGCCAAATCCTATGACTGAACTGGTGAAGCATCCTAAAGTCAGTGTCACACCTCACATAGGCGCTTCAACGGGTGAAGCACAAGACAGAATCGGTCTCGAAATAGCATCATTGTTGATTAATTTCTTTAAATAACTACTTATCATCCCCCCTTGCATCGCGAGGGGGGATATTCTAAAAAACCGATCTTATTTGAGACTATTTACAAACCTAAAAAAGATTATCCCGCAATCCAAGCCGTGTAACAACATCAGCATTCCACTATATCAACACTTATCTCTTGACTCCGCACTTTGAAACTCATATTTTATAGTAATCAAACAGCAAACTGTAAATAATGTTTTGGAGAAACAAATGAAATTAGCTAAGAGTATCATAATTATAGGTTTACTAATTCCTGTTTACCTGCTTGGACAGAATAAACAAGGGGATTGCACCTTAAGAAAGGACTCCGTTAAGGACAGAGTTCAGAGAGATGATCTTGTACACTTTCCGAATCCAGCTCGATCCAGCCTTAGTATGAATATTTTATTTAAGACTTTCTCCGGATTAGACGTTGTTGATGGTTCGGAAATAGCTTGTTTTACACCGGATAACATTCTCGCAGGCGCTACAGCTTTAGACCCGGATGATGCTGATATGGGTTGGGGACTAGCTGTTTGGGGTGATGAGGGTATGACGGATGAGGTAGAAGGCTTTATTAGCGGTGAAGAAATCCGCCTGCTATTCTGGGATCCTGTTCACAAATGGGAACTTGATGTATCAGTAGAATTCCGGCAGGGGGACGAACTTGTTTACCATACTAATGATTTTATCGTTGTTGATGCAACACTTGATGTTAAAGACGATGAACCGGTGACACGACCTTTTGAATTCGGGCTTAACAGTGTGTACCCTAATCCATTCAATTCAACTACCGTAATTAATTTTACTCTCGCAGAGACTCAAATCATTGATTTGGGAATCTATGATCTGGCAGGTAGAAAAATTAAATCCCTTTTAAAGGGTGAATTCAATACAGGTAAGCACTTAACAATCCTGAACGGAACTGATTTACAGAGCGGCATTTACTTGATTGTCCTTGAATCAGCGGAAACAAAAGCAGTGGAAAGAGTCGTACTGATTAAATAATTGTAGCAATAATTTGTTAGAAACACAAAACCTTAAAATAAATTAGAAAATTCATGGAGGACAAATGGCAACGATTGCGTCTTTCAGAGGCTACCGTTTCAATAAAGCAACAGCAGGTGATCTCAATAAGGTTGTAACACAACCTTATGATAATATCAATGATATGCTGCGAGATGAATATTACAGTCGCAGTGAGTACAACGTAGTGCGTATTATAAAGGGTACAACAAAAGAACTTGACAGTATCAATGATAATCAATACACACGCGCAGCAAATTTCTGGGAGAGATGGATCGAGGATAAAATACTGGTTCGTGATCCTGGACCAGCTATCTATCCTTATTTTCAGGAATACAAAGTTGAAGATCAGACATTTATTCGTAAAGGCTTGATCGCATTAGTCCAGCTTGATGACAAGAATGCCAGAGTCAGAGCACATGAAAAAACTCTCGAAGGCCCAAAGGCTGATCGTCTGAAACTCATGCGTGCAACAGAAGCTAATGATGGTCAGATATTTATGCTTTATGATGATCCTGAGCAGAAGATAAATAAGCTTATGGAAGAAGGTCTTTGGGGCGCTTCACCTATAATGGAAGTCAATGATGATTTCGGTTCAATACACCGCTTATATAGGATTACAAGTCCTGGGACAGTCCTTGATATTAAAGAAGTTTTTGAAGACTATGAACTGTTCATCGCTGACGGACATCACCGTTACGAAACAGCAGTAAACTACATGAACGAGTGTAAAGAAAGGAACTGGCATTTACCACCCATTGCAACTGCTGAAACTTTCAATCATCGCATGATGACTATGGTCAACCTACACGATCCGGGTTTGAACATTCTTCCTACGCATCGTGTATTACACTCTCTGGATGGTTTTAATCCAGATGCATTCCTTGATAGAGCCTCTGCTGATTTTGAGGTTGTTCAATATTCAGACAGAACTTCACTATTTTCTGCACTGGATGACGGTGTAAATGCTCATAAAAACTGCTTTGGTTTTGCAGCCGATGGAATGGACGGCTTTCGTCTTATAACACTGAAGGATCCAACTCTTCTGGATAGATTGGTAGAGGATGATCAATCGGAAGTCTGGCGCAGGCTTGACGTCACAGTTCTGCACACAGCTTTGCTTGACAGGATACTTGGTATTAACGCTGAGAAACTCGCGGCTCATAGCAATATTAATTACATTCGTGGGCGCGAAGAAGCTCTTAGTAAGGTCGGCAAAGATGGAAATCAAGCAGCTTTTCTGCTTAATTCTACACGAGTCGATCAGGTTAGAGATGTAGCTTCAAGTGGTGGACGGATGCCCCAAAAATCGACTGATTTCTTCCCGAAACTTCTCACTGGAATGGTCATGATGAAAATGCAGATCGATAAAAGCATGGGTTTGGCGAGATATGAATCTCAAGGCTAAGTATTATTGAGAAATAACCGATTAAACATAAAGAGGGACGTAGAATTTACGTCCCTCTTTTTTTATTTGAATGACATGTATATTTAAACCGTTAATTTGAGTTCAAATCCAATATTTTCAGGTGTTTGAAATACTTTCAGTTTACCATTTAATTCATCAATCCCTGCCTTTATTGCCTGCATCTCTAAGTCATTTATTTTGTTTCTGAATTCTTCAAACATATTAGAATTGCTCCCCTTAATATTCATTAATACTAACATTTTCCATTCGTTTTCATGTAAAGTTGATGATATTGTCAATTCACCTTCAGTTCGATTTCTTGGCAGTAATATCTGAATCAAGCTAATCAGCACATAGTCCAATAACCCAACGTCGCAGGTAAAAGTACAATCCGGATCGCTATCATTCTTTTTAACGTGGATCCCAAGCTGTTCAAATTGGCGTTTAAGTATAGCTAACGCCCTATTAATTGTTTTCTCTGTACTGACTTCCATTTCTATCCCTGCTGCTCTTTGTGAAAAGTTCCCAATATCATTAAAAAGCGTAAGTGTTTCAGCAATCATTTTCATAGCGATTTTAAGTCTATCGGATAAGACTTCAGAGCTTATATCTGTTTTCTTGAGTTGAATAATCTGGATATTACCAGAAATAACAGCAAGTTTATTACGAAAGTCATGCATTAACCATGCAGACAACATCCCGAGTGAGGCTAGTCTCGCCAATTTATTACTAAATTCAGTAAAATCCGACATTTGTATTTGTGTTAATTGACGATCATCTTTCTTACATTCATTCACTTTAGCATCCTTCGATAATTACCCAGTTTTAGCGCAAAAGCTACACTATCACGTTCAACTCCCAGTTCCTCGGCAATCTCAAGCTCATTTCTGCCCAACTTGAACCTGCTGAGGATTCTCTCTGCTTTGTCTTTACAGGCGTCATTAAAAGAATAAGTCTGTCTCGAGCTTTGACTAACATTTTTCTTCTTCTGAGGTGTATAGCTCGTGTTTTCATTTCTGTAAGCGCTGATAATGTTTTTTGGTATTGCTGCGTCATTCATTGTCTCTATTCTTCCAGCATTCTTTAATGGATACTCAATATACTGTAGATGTTTTGTTTTATTTACCGGATTTGCTATTTTATGGGACTCAAGATTGGTAGAAGTGCAAATATTAGGTAATTCGCTTTCTAACACCATATTGTTGCGATTAGTTTCAAAATATATCCAGA
>JAIPJL010000101.1 GCA_021734165.1 bacterium
TCGCAAGAATCACCGTTGCAGCGCCAATCACAATGTCACCTCCCGCATAAACGCCTTTAATCGACGTTTCGCAAGTGTCATCATCTGCAAGAATATTGCCCCACTTATTGGTTTTAAGATCCGGTGTTGCCTGGGTTAAGACCGGATTAGCGCCGTTACCGATTGCGACTATCACCGTATCAACCTCAAGCTCCCATTCGGAACCTTCAATCGGGACAGGTCTGCGACGCCCGGATGCGTCAGGTTCACCAAGCTCCATGTTTAAAACGGTCATGCTCTTAACCCAACCCTTTTCATCACCGTTGATAGCCGTTGGAGCACAGAGCAGCTTGAAGACAATGCCTTCTTCCTCAGCATGATGCAACTCTTCAATACGCGCAGGCATTTCCGTGCGGCTGCGGCGATAAACGACTGTGACTTTATCAGCTCCGAGTCTAAGCGCTGTCCTCGCTGAATCCATAGCTACATTCCCACCACCGATTACTGCAACGTTTTTACTGCGCATAACCGGAGTGTCATAATTCGGGAAATCATAAGCTTTCATCAGGTTGGAGCGAGTTAAGTATTCGTTAGCAGAATAAACGCCGTTAAGGTTCTCGCCGGGGATATTCATAAAATAGGGCAAGCCTGCGCCAAGACCCAGAAAGATGGCATGAAAGCCTTCTTCATTGAATAGTTCATCAATGGTTAAGTACTTGCCAATAATGGCGTTGTATATTATCTCAACACCGAGCTTCTTCACATAATCAACTTCAGACATAACAATTGATTTGGGCAGCCTGAATTCAGGAATACCATAAATCAACACTCCACCCGGTTTGTGCAGAGCTTCATATATTGTTACTTTATGGCCAAGTTTAGCAAGTTCACCCGCTACCGTTAAACCGGCAGGTCCGGCGCCTACAACAGCGACCTTTCTGCCTGTGGGAGGAGCGATTTTGGGAACTGAAATCTCCATATTTTTACGCTCCCAATCAGCGGCAAAACGCTCTAATCTGCCGATGGCAACAGGTTCACCCTTAATACCCAGCACACATACAATCTCGCACTGGTCTTCCTGAGGGCATACTCTTCCGCAGATTGCGGGTAAAGCGTTTTGATCTTTGAGTACCCTGATTGATTCCGCAAAGTTCCCTTCCTTAATTGCCAGAATGAATGCAGGAATATCAATCTCGACAGGACAGCCTTCAACGCACTTGGGTTTCTTACATTGAATACAGCGTGCGGCTTCGATCATTGCAATTTCGGGAGTATATCCGAACGGCACTTCATCGAAATTATGGATACGCTTCTTCGGTTCCTGCTCGGGCATGGGCTGGCGGGGAATCTTCGGCTTTTTGGGTTTTAATGCTTTACCTTCAGTTTTTTTAGTTGTAGGAGTTTGCTTAGATTTATCTTCAGGTGTCATTATTAGCCCTCTTCCTTTTCAGCAAGCTTATCTAACCTGCATTTGTGATAACGCTCCATTGATTCCTTCTCCTGTGGAATATAAGCCTGTTGACGTAAGATAAGCTCATCATAATTCACAAGATGTCCGTCGAATTCAGGACCGTCAACACAGACAAATTTCGTTCCATCACCATATCCGACTCTGCAGCCACCACACATGCCGGTTCCATCAACCATAACTGAGTTAAGGCTGACAACGGTTTTAATGTTGTATTTTTTTGTAAGATTGCTGACGGCTCTCATCATAACAACAGGACCAATTGCTACGCAAAGGTCAATTTTTATTCCCTCATCAATCAGATTCTGCAGAGCGTTCGTAACAAATCCATGCAGTCCGTAGCTGCCGTCATCGGTCGTTACTACAAGTCTGTCAGAAGCATCGGTCATCTCAGACTCCATTATCAGCAGGTCTTTGTTGCGCGAACCAATAATTGATATGACCTCATTTCCGGCTGCTTTCATACCAACAGCAATCGGATAGACAGGCGCGACTCCAATACCGCCTCCTACACAAACCACAATACCAAATTTCTCAATATGGGTAGGTCTGCCAAGCGGACCAACTATATCTTGTATTACGTCACCAACTTCAAGCTCTCCGAGATGATAGGTTGTTTTCCCAACCTCCTGAAAGATCAATCTAATTACGCCTTTTACCGGATCGGAATCCACAATGGTTAATGGAATTCTCTCACCACACTCGTCTATACGCAAAATAATAAACTGCCCGGCTTTGCGTTTACGGGCAATATGAGGTGAGCTGACGATGATGTCTTTCACACCGTCAGAAAGGATTCGCTTTTCGAGTATTTCATTCATGGATATCTCACTTTGAGTTATGCAAATTTAGACTATAATTTAAGCAAATTCACCTCTGTTATCAAATTCACAATAGTAGTTTTATAACCACAAGACTAATTCGCACAGTACAGAAATTGTCATTTATACTATAACAATTACCTGTTTGGATCGTTTTTTAATAACTTACGTCCAAAAGAAACATTTCATTTGCAGGATTACTTTTGTATATTCTTAATAAGGATATTAGGGCTTTACAATGTACTAAGTGTACTATGAATAAAACTGAACATAAGAAACATAACGACCAGTCATTATTAATGATCTTCATTTCGTTATTCATTATAGCGGGTGTTGCAAATCCACCTGGCTCTTTTATGAATGACGAATCCGAAAAAGGCATTATAAACAAGCTTAATGAATGCACGACAGGACTCGCATCCGGTTTTGCCACTCCTGACAGCAGACCGTTGCTCTGGAAGAATCGCGACGTTGGAGGCAGTCAGGAATTTCATTACGTTGACGACGGAAGAATACCGTTTATTTCAATAACTTACACCAATGATACCGACGACTACTATGGTGGTATTAATGAAGCGGGATTCGCTGTTGAAAACTCAAATTCCTACAACCTTGAACGAGGACCGGGCAGCAACGGCTGGGGTGGGGATGATGACGACGGAGAAATTCACTATCTGGCATTGGCAACCTGTAGAACCGTAGATGATTTTGAAGCATTGATGGATTCAACAAATGAGGATGGTCGGACACTCCGCAGTAATTATGGCACAATAGACGCGTTCGGTGGCGCTGCCATGTTTGAAGCAGGCGGTTACAGTTATACACGTTATGACGCCATTGAAGCTGAAGGCGGATTTATCGTACGCTCAAACTATAGCTATTCAGGCAATCTTAACAACCGTGATAATTACGGTGGAAGTCGACACGATCGTGCTTTAGAGCAGTTTCAAAGAGGATGGAGTGAAAGTAATCTAACTCCCAAGTTCTTATTTCAGTGTGTTGTCCGCAACCTGTGTTCTGAGGATTGCAATCCTTATCCACTGCCATTTGATGGTTATTATGGCAATTATGGGTATGGCAGGATACCTAACAGCAGCGTTGTCTGCCGTTCGACAACTGCTGGAGTGATAGTTGCACAGGGAGTGGCTGAAGATGAAGATCCACGTAATGCTATTCTCTGGTCTATGTGTGGCAATCCCTACGGAACTATTGCGTTGCCATTATGGGTCAGAGCAGGTTCAGTTCCGCCCGAATTTGACAGCAATCTCGGCAGCCGCATTGATGACCGTTCAGATGATCTGAGGTTTTGGGCAAGTTCTGAAGGCAGCGGAGTAGATACCTGGAAACTGGTAAATCCGCAAGGAACGGGACTTTGGGATTACACCTTTGCTCTGGAAGACTGGGTATTTGAAAAAACCGCACAATTTGTAAATTCCCCGCGCTTTGATTATAACAGGCTAGAAGCATTCCAGAATTCGATAGCCTGCCAAATTTCGGATTCGCTTGACGCCTGGGAGCCTAAGTATGTAACAACAGAGATATTTGAACCTGAAATAGCCCGGGACGGCGTCAGGATAAACTGGCGCGTTACTGATTTTTACCGTGATCACTCCCCACGCGGATACAACCTCTACCGCAGCGCAGAACCTTTCAGAAACGGTGAGAGTGGTGAATTATTAGCTTATGTTGAAGAATTGGAATTCACAGACACCGAACCACTCGCCGGATCTGCGTTTTACAGGGTGGAAGGGGTTTATTAAAAATAGGGCAGATTTACTAACCTTACCTTTCAAATCGGGATGAGACCTTTGAAATATTCAGAAACGAAGCTCGTCATCTACGATTCCAAAGGGATCGCACGTGAATAGCCTCCAGTGTCAATCGTATGATAATCATTAAATCAATAGTCTGTTAGCGAGTATGTGGTTGTCTCGTGAGACTATGAGGAAAATTCCATTTCCGATCCAGTCTGTGAGGGAATGTGTAAAATTGCCAGAAATGTCATTCCCGCGTAGGCGGGAATCTAATTATAACAATAACTTAGTAGGTTCCTGTCTTTGTAGGAATGAAACTTTTTTAGTTCCCAAACTACTCGATCCAGATAGGGATCGCACGTGAATAGCCGTCAGCGCAAGCTGGCGGATTCAGACGTCAACAAACTGACTCGATCCCGATAGGGATCGAACGTGAATAGCCGTCAGCGCAAGCTGGCGGATTCAGATGTCAACCAACTGCTTGATCCCGATAGGGATCTAACATGAATAGCCGCCAGCGCAAGCTGGCGGATTCAGATGTTAATGAACTATACGACCCTGAAAGGGTCGAACAATATTACTTAAGATCAGACAACAACATCACTTAAGGTGGGCGCTTCTATCTACAATAAGCCGGGTTACGCCAAGATCCGCAATCATCCGTTTATTAACCGTTCGGGTTTCATCTATATGATTCGCGAACCGGACAGCCTTCCTTCGAAAGATACCTCTCCCATTTCGCAGAGTCAATCCAGATGGTTATTTGTTTCCTCGATTATCTATAGAATCGCTTAGCGATTAAAACTAATTCTTTATTCAATATCCTCTGTAAACCACCGAAAATCTTGGTGAATACTTTCACGAGTATAATATTTATTGTAAAAACTTCTCATTGCAGCAGAGTATTGCGATAATATAAGGACGACATCGCTATATTGTGGAAGTTCTTCATCATTTATTAAGTCTAAATATTTATCAGCCTTTTCACTTGAAATAACTGTTTTTATATCAGTTAATAGCCTGTTTATCAGTTTGACTTTGTTCTGATTCAAAGTGCCATCAGGTTTCTTCTTTGAAAGTGTCTGAATTTCACCATATATTGCTTCAAGTAAAGGAGCGGTCGTTTCATACAATTCAACTTTTTTTTCAGCATTAACCTTGTTCTTACTTTTCGCCATTTTAGACTCCTATTCTTTTAACTTAGCCGGTGGGGCAGCGCGAACTGTAATTCCTTCGCCCTCAGTTCTATAATACCATTTGTTACCACTATAAGTATCTAAATATATATTATCCGATCTAAATTTCTCTAAGGCTTGCATATATTGGGAAATAATAAATGTAAGGTCGCTATTTGAAGGAGCCTCATCCGAATCAAATTGTTCAAAATCATCGAATGGTTTATACTTATCACCAAGAAAAGCGTTACAATTAGCAACAGTAATATTTACAAATTTAAGCTTGAAAGTGTTAACTGCGTCATTTGGTGATTTTTTTGAGAGTGCAGTTAGTTCAGAATGAAGACTGCTGAGTTGACCTTTTAGTTTTTCTAATTCATCAATTTGTGATAGTTCCAAAATGTTATCTCCTATGCTGGACAGCTTCTTTTGAATTGAACATATTTCTTCTTTAAGACATCTATTGGCAAACGTTGTTTGCTTTCAAAAACCTCTACCATCTGCTCTAAATCAGTATCTGTTAATGTGATTATACAACGTCTTTGACCGGACCATAAGTCAATCGTGTTTTGTAACTTAGCTTTTTTTAGCTCATTTCGTGTTATTAACACCCCAAATTTGCCAAGTTCATCTGTCATATAACGATTGAGCTGATTAATGTGTTCTCTTTCAATTGAACGAACATTCTTTAGCTCCATCACAAGTTGACGACTTCCATAATCGTCAAATAACTCTTTCAGAAATTCATGGCTACGATTGTTATAGAAAATTAAATCTCTTATTAACACACCTGATTCTGTACGACTCTGTTCGGCAGCAAAATCTAGATGTGGGTACATTAACGATGCCATTAATTGACAAGTTAAATCTTCAAATTTCCGATCTGCATTATTATCTTTTCCGGTTGGCAATTTTTTAATCTCTGCAAACTTTCGCCTAGTAGAGACAACAGGTATCTGTTGAAAGAGAGGATCATTCTTACAATCCTCAAATGTCCGTTCTTTCTCTTTTATATAAGCTTCAACCACTCCATAATTATTTCGATTATAATTTAATACTTTAACTCTTGAGATATCCTCATCGGGATTCACAATTTCGTCTCTTGGACAATAGTCCTTAAAATATTCCTCAAAATCTATCCAAGGTCCGAACCTAAGCCAACGTTTCGGTACTAAAATTATTGGCGATCCATTCTCGGGGTGTGTTGGCAGTTTAACAGTAACATTTTCATCAAAATCATATTTGCTTATATTGTAAAGGAAGTCAATTTTACAGTCATTACGAGGAATATTCAGATTATCACACTGATCTATTGTGAAATCAATAAGAAAAGACTTCATAAAATTACAGGCAAAATCACTGATTCTGTCTTTTGAAATACCATCAATATAGAATTGTATCTCTTCAAAGTGGGTAAAACCTCTTTTATCATATTGAGGTATACTACTGAATAATCTCAATATTTCTTCTGCCTTCCCCTTACCGATTCGCTTGCCTCTTTTCATTGAAGAGTGACCTAGCCCAACCTCATCACATTCAGACATCAGTGTTAATTGAGATATTGCCTTATCATTATTTTTATTTTTTGAAAGATATCCGAAGTGATTGAAACTGTTAAGTATAGATAAATGTAAGGACTTATCCTGATGTGAAGGAGACTTCCATAGTAAAAACGGATCAACATAGAGAGGAATGTCCTCCTCAAAGAACGAAATTGCAAAATCCACTTCTGCTTGAGGAAGGAAAATATCGTGATATTCAGTTAATCTTGGACGAATTAGTGCCATATCTTTTTATGAACTCTAAATTCTAATTCACTTAGATTTTAGTGAGTTGTTAAAAATATAATTAGAAACGATTTGTGGTCGTTTTATTGTTTAATGTTATTCTCTCCGTTTGCCGTGACTTTGCACTTCAGACGACCGTCGCTCTTATCAACATTGTTCTCCCATTGGAGAGGTCTAAGGTTATGCAATTCGTCTGTGCCTCCGGGTGAAATATGATCTATTTCCCAACCATATTGTGATTGCCTATTACCATAGTGATCCCTTTTCATCCAGGCATCGCATTGATCTTTGCGGTAAACATTTGGGTCATTTGGTGGTGCTTCTTTACCTTTCTCCCAGACTTTTTGAATAGTCTCTTCTGACCATGCCATGAGGTGACTCCTTTCCGTAAACCTATTATCCTACACAATTTCCTATTATTACTAACATACAACGAGATTCAACCAAAAAGCAAGAATAATGCAAACTATTCTATTTAATGGTAGAATAATAATACAATTAAGCAAAGCTTGTAAGGGGATTAATCTCGGATTTTTTCTGAAGGCTTGGAGGGTGTTACTGAAGGGATTCATGCTGAAGTTATCGTCACATTCCGTCACATTTCCGTCACACCCTCTATCCCTTACCCTGTATGCCTTTCCGCCGATTGTGTGACGATGTGACGCAAATTTTATATACACTTGCGGGGAATATACAACATTTCATCTTAAAAGTCAACCTTCAAATGAAAAAATTCTGTTTTTTGCGGCAAAGACCAGGTTTAAAATAATCTTACTAAAAAAAGGAATAATTTGCCGATAAAAAACAGCAAGCAATCGCAACTTATATATGATCGACAAATAATTATTTATAGTATTGTTATTATGTAAGTTACATTATTGCTTTGGATGTTGACTCAAATGGCATAATTAATGCTCTACAAGTTTTATATGAATGATAAGAGGTTTTTTATGTCGTTAAAATGTAAATGTGGATCGGAGCTTTTCAGACCCATTGGCATTCAGGAAGGATTACCGGAAGATGATTCGGATGATAATCCATCGTGTTTGTTTCTCGTGAATTGTCTAATCTGTGGCACTACAATTGCCTGCAACAGGTTTGATTATGCTTTGATGCAGGCAACCGAAGCCGAAGAAGCGCTGAGCATACCTTTCTATAGTACAGTGTAAACAATACCGTAGGATTTCTTTATGCGGTATGTTTTAGTGGTATTGCCTATTCAGAATTATTCTAAAGGCTGCTTCAGGATACTTTTAAGAATTTTTCCCGGGCGGAAAAAAGTTTTACGTCTGGGTGGTATATAGATTACTTGATCTGGTTTTTTAGGATTGCGTGCTTTAGGTTTAGCGGCAGTCCTCTTAACTTCAAACACGCCAAAATTTCGTATTTCAATGCGACATTCAACTGGTCCTTCAGTCATCAATTCTCGCAAACTCGTAAATACCTCATTTACAACACGAGCAGCTTCTCTTGCATCCAGTCCTGTTTTTTCTGCCGTTTTCTCTACGACATCCTTTTTGATGTACGTCTTCATTAAATATCCTGTTAGTTATGTCTTTAATTATTACGATCTTAACATTTCTGTTGGTTTGTTGATAAGATCGCGAATTAAATCGTATATACTTGTGATTAAGTAATTTGCTTCACTTTTCCACTTTGAGCGAAAAATATAATACCTTAACAGTTTAAAGTAAAGTGAATTTTGGTAAATATTTTGTATGTTTTGATGTTCTGTAACTAATTCACCTGAAAGTAGATTATCTTTTTTATACATTATCTTATGTTGACCATAACGAGAGGAATACATCAATAATATGAATGTCTGCATTTACGAGGACGACGGTTTTAAATGGTTCGGACCACTTACCGACACACGTGCAGTTTGGAGTCTCAGATGCGGCGCCTGGACTCTGGAAGAAAAAATCCGCAAACGCTTCAGAGAATTCCCTGTCTATTACCACGTCAGATCGGCTCTTAGAGAACTCTGCCTTGAAAACGGTATTAATGCTGAAAATCTAAACCCTGAAATCAAGGACGATCAGTGGCTTTTCATTAACGGGCGAGTTATTTTCGATGATAATGCTGTCACGAAACTTTTGAATGCAAATCGGGATGCAGTTTTTACAGTAAGTGGTAAAACAGCAGCATTTTTAATCTCAAACGATAATCTTAAACTGATTAATCCGCAGTCAGGCGCTCCGATTGATTACACACCGCTTAGATCTATTGATTCCGTTGAAATTGAAGCTCTTATAATAGACTATCCCTGGCAGCTTGTCAGCTCGGCTGCAGAGCAGATCACAGCCGATTTTAAACTTGCAGACCCTGGAAAGTTAGCAGCTCCTACCAATAAGCCCTGGGTCAAAGTTTCCATTCTTGATAATTTACAGGTTGTCAGTGATTTCGAGGTGCTGCCGGGAGTTGTTATCGATGCTGAAAAGCATCCCATAAGGATCGAAAAAGGCGTCAGACTTGGCGCAGGTGTTATTCTCGATGCTTCTGAAGGTCCAATCTGGCTCGCTGAAGACGCTAAGATCGAAACGGGCGCTCTGATTATGGGACCTGTATATGTTGGTTCTGGCTCAATAGTTCGTCCTGGCGCCAGGTTGTCCGACGGAGTATGTCTTGGAACGCAATGCAGAGTTGGAGGTGAAATAAGTCAGACCATCTTCCAAGGTTACTCCAACAAACAACATTCGGGTTATCTCGGTACATCCTACATCGGCAGTTGGGTAAACCTCGGAGCCGCTACCGATAACAGCGATCTTAAAAACAACTACCGCCCAATCTCGGTTCAGATCAACAATGAAACTATCGACAGCGGTGATCTGCATGTTGGAGTCTTCCTGGGAGATTTCTGCCGCACGGCAATTCAAACAAGGCTGAACAGTGGTACTGTTATCGGTGTATGCTGCAATTTATTCGGCGCTGATTTTCCGGATAAAAATGTACCTGCTTTTACATGGATAGGCTCCGATGGCAGCTTCGAATACCGTCTTGATAAGGCATTGGATACAATCGACACGATGATGCGCAGGAGAGGTAAAAAACTAACGCCTGCACTTGATAAAGTTCTCAGGAATATTCACAAAATATCTAAAATAGAACGCTAAAATACATTTTAAGTATATTGAACATAACATTATTAACTAAAATCTCACGCTATGCCCAGATCATTCTTGGGTTAGTATTTATATTTGCCGCTCTTTCAAAGGGAATTGATCCCATCCGCTTTGGGAGGCAGATCGAAATCCTGCTCGGTATCTGGGGAAATGCAGGATCAACCGTGTGGATTACATGGGCTTTCATGACAGGTTTTTTGGTATTAATGATTGAGTTTTTGCTTGGAATAATGCTGATAACCAAGTACAAGTTGAGATTAGCGGGTGTTTCATCTATTTTGTTATTGCTGTTTTTCGCAATTATTATTACCTGGGAATGGTCATCGGGAAAGAATGAAAGTTGTGGTTGTTTTGGCGTTTTGATAGAGCGATCACATTTAACCGCTTTAATCGAAGATATTTTTTTTATTATATTGGCTGTTATTGCATGTCTCGGTTCGGATACTTATTCATACGTTAAAACCAAGGTTTTTGCAATTTTGGTGATAGTCTGTCTGATTTGGATTGTTTTTTTCAGTATATTTCCTATGAAATCAGCAGTTATTAGAAAAGGTTCAACGTGGAATCTAAGCAGCATCAAAGCTGGTGTATTTGATCGTCAGGTTTCACTTATCTGGTTATTTAATCCGGAATGCAGCGAGTGCACTGCAGAAACGGAGAAAATAAATAAACTTGCATCCAACTATGTATTACCAAGACTGTATGGTGTTACAGATGCGACATTGGGACGGTTGCATGAGTATTCTCTTGACTTTGAACCGTCTTTCCCAATCATAAGAATTTCAAAAGATGATTACAAAAAGATATTTCTTCCCGATGGAAGTCTGATTTTAATTAATGATAATTGTGTGAAGAAAATCTGGAGACCTAAATTGATACATACTGATGCAGGAGACATTGTTTCGTTAATTCAGAAGTGATCGAAGAATATGAAATTCGGTACAGTAATAGTCGGCGGTGGAAAGGGTGAAAGACTTGGTAAGGACATTCCCAAGTGTCTTTACCCAATCAGAAGCATACCATTAATGCTCTTATCGGTTCTACCCTTCGAGGGGATTGAGGAAGCTGGTGATATTATACTCGTTGTGCCTGATGGTTTTGAAGATGATATTAAATCAGAGGTTAAAAAATACGGACTGGCTCGCGTAAGCAATATCGTCCCTGGTGGCGCACAAAGGCAGGACTCGGTATTGAAAGGACTGGAAGCTGTTCAAAATAATGTGGATCGAGTTCTGATACACGATGGAGCGAGACCAATGCTATCTGGCGAGCTGGTAAAAAGGATGATTGAGTCACTAAAAGACGAACAAGCCGCGGTAGCCGCCTTGCATGTTACCGACACAATGCACACAGCGAGAGGACTTCATGCCTACGCCGGACCGGACAGACGTGGACTGGTTGCTGCGCAAACACCGCAGGGATTCGACAGGAAGCTTATACTCGAAGCATTTAAACGCGCCAATGCTCAATCTTTCAAGTTTACCGACGAAGTTATGTTGATCAGGGAAATGGTCAGCGTTTATGCCGCTATCGTGCTGGGGGAAACCGCTAATGTGAAGATAACACGACCGGACGATCTGGACTTCTACGGCGCTAAGTTAGACGAGAAAGCGAAAATACTGGAGGCGAGAAAATAACCGCTATGAGAATCGGTGAAGGATATGACGTACATCCGTTGATAACCGGCAGGGATTTAGTTCTTGGCGGCGTTAATATCGCATTCGAGAAGGGACTTGACGGTCACAGCGACGCCGACGTGCTCGTTCATGCTATTTGCGATGCTTTATTTGGAGCAGCAGCTCTCGGTGACCTTGGAACCCATTTCCCCAGCTCTGAGTTGATGTATAAAAACATCTCCAGTCTGAAGCTTCTCAACCAGGTCTGTGTCATTCTCGAAGGCAGCGGTTATCGTCCGGTGAATATTGACTCGACATTGGTAATGGAGCTGCCGAGGATTGCTGATTATACCTACGCAATGAGACGCAACATTGCTAAAGAACTTAAGCTCGATATAACTGCTGTTTCGGTGAAAGCCACTACAACTGAAAAGCTCGGCTTTACCGGCAGAGGCGAGGGGATTGCCGCAAGAGCGGTTGCATTGATTAGAGAAATTTAAAGGACTTAAATTGTATGTTCCAACCCTCCCCCTCTGCTATTGCAAGGTGTACAGACTGGGGACATAGGTAACACTTGTGCGGGGACATAGGTAACGTTTTTAAATTGCATGATAATCAATTTTAAGGAGGATTATCATGCCTTGGCAAGAGGTTACATTAATGTCCCAAAGGAAACAGTTCATCAAAGAAGCAGAACTTAGAAATACGAACTTTACAGATCTTTGCAAAATCTTTGAAATAAGTACCAAGACCGGCTACAAATGGTTAAAGCGTTACAGGGAAAAAGGTATTAACGGTCTTATGAACTTATCACGACGCCCACATAATATTCCGAATTGTACAGATTCCAATACTGTGAAGAAAGTACTATCCCTGCGTCGGGAATATCCACGAATGGGTGGACGCAAGATTCATCACATACTTCGTCGTGATGGTATTAAGAACGTGCCTGCTGCCAGTACAATAACTGATATTCTCCGGCGCTACGGTATGCCCTTACGTATGACGATGGACAATGGATCTCCTTGGGGAAAGAAAGGAAACTATGAATTAACCAGGTTGACAGTATGGCTGATTCATCTCTGTATTAAAGTTAGTCATTCATCACCATATCATCCTCAAACACAGGGAAAGGATGAACGTTTTCATCGATCTCTAAAGGAAGAATGGCTTAATCATCGCTCCATCAGGAATATGAAACAGGCTCAGCAGGAGTTTGACAAATGGATCGAATTCTATAACTTTAAGCGTCCTCATGAGGCGCTGGAAATGAAAACATCAAATGAAAAGTATAAGCACAGTGATAAGGTCTTTCCTGAACTTATGCCAGTTATTGAATATCCTGAAAACGATGAAGTGCGAAAAGTACAACGAAATGGTGAAATACACTTTCACGGGAGAGTTTTCAGAATAAGTTATGCACTTCATGGTTATCATGTGGCTGTCAGATCTACCGACAAAGACGGAATCTATGATGTTTATTATTGCAAAGAACGTGTTAAATCTATTAATTTTTACGAAAATGATCTTTCGTAAAAGTGTTACCCATCTCCCCGTACGTTCGTTACCCATGTCTCCGGTCTGTACACCCGCTATGCAGGGGGGAAGACAGTTTGTAATGCTGTTTAAATGAGAAATACTTTTAATCTGTAATCCCGGATTTGGAAAATCCGGGCTTGTATCTTGAAATAATAATAATTTATTATTAAAATTATTATTATTCATCTTCATAATCATAACGATTATGAAACTTACAGATGCGACCGCAGCCGGGCTTGGATGTCCTCCGTTCGTAGTAGGATCCATCTG
>JAIPJL010000102.1 GCA_021734165.1 bacterium
ACCTCCGGCGTGACAACACCACCGTTGGACTGCATAATCAGCAACGTACCGTTAAAGTTTATATCTTTCAGCTTATCAGTAAGTTTGCCAAGATAGTTGGCAACTACAGGTCCGATGTAGGCGTTGACTACGGTTGTGCTTACACGCTCGTAAAATCGGATGGACGGCAGTACTTCAGTAGAGGAGGTGATAAAACACGATGGCAGGCGCGTCCTTAAAAATTCAACGGTCTTCTCCTCATGAGCGCTGTTTTTATAGGCGTTCATATAACAAACAGCGACAGCCTTGACATCCTCAGCTTTCAGAAAATCAATTAACGGCAGTAATTCAGACTCCTCCAACGGTTGAATAATCTCCCCATCAACATCTATCCGTTCATTAACAGTCAGGCGCATGTAACGCGGAACCAAGGGAATAACATTGCGATAGTGGTTATTGTATTGTTCTTCACGGATCCCTCGTCTCATCTCCAGAGCGTCACGCATACCTTTGGTGGTGATAAGCGCTGTTTTAGCGCCTTTCAACGTAAGTAGTGCATTTGTGGCAACTGTGGTTCCATGAACTATTGTTTCAATACGGCTGACAAATTCTTCCAGGCTTAACTCTAGTTTGTCGGCAAGGTCATGGATTCCACCTATAACCCCAATAGATGGGTCTTCGGGAGTTGAGAGGGTTTTGTGGATGTGTGTTTCACCGGAAGCGGAGATCAGGATAAAATCCGTAAATGTACCGCCTACGTCAGTACCAAGTTTGTATTTCATATCTGTGCTTCAGTTTAGTGCTAAAATAAACGCTGAAAGGTAACTTACTCTGTGATAAATAAATCTTTAACCTGCCTTTGTAATAAGCGCAAATCAAGTTATAATTATTGCCTTTACAAAATGACAGATCTAACTATCACGCTTAATGTATTGTTATTTCCCCCCTTAGATAAACTTGAGAATCCTGCTTGAAACCCTAACTTAATATTATATATCATTTGCTCCATAATTCCAATTAAAAAGGTAGTCTGATTAAGGCTTCAAGCCAATTTGTTCTTTTTGTTTAGTAATATTGATTAATGATATCTGCTTGAGATAGTTATATTTTTATTGCTTTTTCTTAAACATCCCTATAAATAAAATAAGAGGTTTACAAAAACATTCAAATAATTGACTAATCAAGCGTTCATTTCTGTCAAGTATGTTATTTGCTTATTATATTTATAAGTTGTTTTGCATTTAAAAACTTCATTTAAATAAATGACTGACCTGAGCGTTGAAATATACCAAATTAAAGTTAAGCTTCTTAAAGAACGGCTGTCGCTCGTTGAAGAACTTACCGGATCGTGCAGGCTTTGCCCAAGGGAATGTGGAGTAAACCGTCTTGAAGGGGAGAAGGGAGTCTGCGGGATTGGAGCAGCTCCGGTTTATAGCAGCGCAAATCTTCACTATGGGGAAGAGCCACCCATTTCGGGATACAAAGGCTCAGGAACGATCTTTATGACAGGATGCAACCTGAACTGCAAGTTTTGTCAGAATTACCCAATAAGTCAGCTACGAAACGGTAATATTATCAATACCGAGATTCTTGCTGCTTTAATGCTTGATTTACAGGATAGGGGAGCGCATAATATAAATTTTGTGACACCCACACATCAGGCATTGGCGATTTTCAGGGCGCTGATTATTGCATACGAGAAAGGTTTGAGGATTCCGTTGGTTTATAACAGCGGAGGATATGAGTCGCTTGAAATGCTGAAGCTCTGGGATGGTATTTTCGATGTCTATATGCCTGATTCCAAATATAGTGATAATGACACAGCCTTGAAAATATCGAATATCAGCGAATACACCAAGCACAATCAGGCAGCCTTAAAAGAAATGCAACGGCAAGTAGGTGTATTGGAGATGGACGATGATGGAATTGCAAGGAGGGGTATGCTCGTTAGGCACCTGGTTTTACCCGGGGGATTAGCGGGGAGCAGAGAGGCGCTTAAGTTTATCGCGGAAGAAGTATCTAAGGAGACCTATATTAGCCTGATGAGTCAGTATTTTCCGGCACACAAAGCTGTTAATCATAAAATTCTACGTCGTCGTGTATCAAGGATTGAATATCAGCAGGCTATGGATGCGTTAGAGGAGTTCGGTCTTGAAAATGGCTGGACTCAGCCTAATTATTAGAAGATATGAGGAAACAATGAAGTTAGAAACGTTAGAAATGGTAGAAACAGATTCACCGATTGGAAGATTTCGAATCTTCGCAAAATCAGGGAAGCTGTATCGTATTGAGTTACCAGGCAGCGGTGATATTTCAGAGGAAAACTCCAATGTCAGAATTGGTAGCATTTCAAATCCTGTTTTTATAGACGTTATTAACTACTTAAATAGATACTTTAAGGGAGAGCGTTTATTCTGTGATATGAAACAAATACCTGATGGGAGTGATTTTTACAAAAAGGTTTGGAAAGAGCTTGTAAAAGTACCATTTGGCAAGACGATCAGCTATGGTGAACTGGCATCGAAGGCAGGAAGTCCCCGCGCTGCAAGAGCTGTTGGATCCGCTATGGCAAACAATCCGATTCCGATTTTAATTCCTTGTCATCGTGTAATTACTCCAGACGGTAGATTGGGAGGCTTTGGAGGAGGGCTGGATATGAAAAGGTGGCTGTTAAAACACGAAGGTATTGAAATATGATTAGAAGCAAAGTTGCGGTTATCAGGACAAATCCGGACAATGTACTATCAGTCATTGAAAAACTGATGGACATGGCGGATTATAAGAGTGCTTTAGATTCGTCAGCCAAAACGATACTAAAGGATAACATCTCCTGGCACCTGTTTTTTCCCGCTGCTAATACAACTCCCTGGCAGCTTGAAGGAGTTATAAAAGCGCTGAAAAATGGGGGATATAACGATCTTGTCGCAGTTCATAACGATACTGTAGTAACCAGAACTGAGAAAGGTGAACGACTTAACCGACTTCAGCCTGTTTACGAACGATACAATATACCGCAGTTATTTAACTACAGACCTGAAGATATTGCCTGGGAACAGTACAAACCGAAACGAAAGACGCCTGCTCTAACAAAAGTTTACGGTGACCAGATTTTTATTCCTACCTATTTCAAAGGGACGAATATTATTCACCTGCCAACCGTTAAATGCCATATCTACACAACAACAACCGGCGCCATGAAGAATGCCTTTGGTGGACTACTTAATAGGAAACGTCATTACAATCACAGCGTAATTCATCGGACTCTGGTGGATTTACTGATTATTCAAAAGGAAATACATACAGGCATTTTTGCCGTAATGGACGGAACTCACGTCGGTGATGGCCCCGGTCCGCGTACGATGAGACCGGTTCAGAAGGATCTGATGCTGGCGTCATCAGATCAGGTAGCTATTGATGCAGTTGCAGCTAAGATGATGGGATTTGATCCTATGATGATAGAGTATATACGCACTGCACATGATGAAGGTTTAGGAGTGGGGGATCCGCGTGAGATAGAACTGGTTGGTGAGGATGTTTCCGGAGAAAACTGGCATTTCAGCGTTGGGGATAACCTCGCAAGTTTCGGAGGTGATCTATTTTGGTTCAGTCCCTTAAAAAAGATACAGAAACTACTGTTTCATACTCCACTTGTTAAACTTTTTATTCTTGCATCATATATATACCATGATTATATCTGGTATTGTTTAAAAAGCAAACCTGCATTGAGCAAGTTCGAGAAAACTGAATGGGGGAGTTTGTTTGATCAGAGATACGGTAAACATGGTGATATTTTCGAGGAGATGACGGAAGGAACAGCTCATGCTTCCTAAAAAAGCGACAATATGGGTGATATTCTGGATCGCAACAGCATTTGGATTTTCCTGGTTGATATTTTATTTCTTTGGTCGTCAGCATCAGATTGAATTTATCACATGTTACGTTATTGAATGGTCATTATCACTTGATAATTTGTTTGTATTCCTAATGATATTCAATTCATTTGGAGTATCACCTCATCAGCAGGTCAGGGCCTTAAAATGGGGAATTATCGGAGCTATGGTTTTGAGAATGATCTTTATTTTCCTCGGTGTGACCCTGGTAGAATTGTTTGAGCCAATACTTTATATTTTTGGTTTGATCTTAATTTACAGTTCATATAAAATGGCATTCAGCAAAGAGGAAGTAAAGGATGTAACTCAGAATAAAATGGTTAAGCTGGTAAGAAAGAAATTTTCGGTTACTAAAGGTTTTATCGGTGATAAGTTTTTTATCCGACGCAGAGGAGCTTTTATAGCGACTCCTATGCTTCTTGTGCTGGTTGCGATTGAAAGTTCGGATGTGATGTTTGCAATTGATTCTATTCCGGCAGCCTTTGCGATTACTCGCGAGCCAATGATTATATATACAGCCAACTTATTTGCTATACTTGGACTCAGGTCGCTTTATTTTCTTCTTGCACATGCAGACAGAATGTTCGCTTATCTGAAATACGGTGTTGCAATTATACTTGCCTTTGTCGGATTCAAGATGCTATCGTCTCATTACATTCATTTCAATGAATATGTTTCCTTATCTATTATTCTGGGTTTATTAGCAGGATCTGTGATTGTGTCGTTGATATCGAAAATTAATAGCGCAAAAAAATAGAGAAGAGTTGAACTGTGTGTATTATTACAAAATTCCTTATCCTTTTTTGCTTGCTTTGTATTATGATTTCAAATGATGCGTTTGCTATATTTGAACATAGAACAAACAATCCTAACCTTGATCCGCGAAGTAGAGCAACCAGTGACGTGAATCTCGGAATTGTTAATCCGCTTGCTGCACTCGAAAATCCGGCATATTTGAATCAGATAAAAAAAGCTGCGGCACAGTTTGTAGTCACAGGTGAAAGTGGATATCCAAATACAACAAATTCTTCCATTATTCTGGGTTTCAGAACGGATTATGCTGTTTTGGGAATGTCAGTTCTTTATCGTTTTGAGTCTTATGAAACACACGAATTAGAGATAAGATATGGTCTTCAAGATAATACTGATTTAGAAATCGGACTGCATTGTGCAACAAAATTTACCGAAAATATTCACTTTGGTGTTAGCACAGTATTTGGATATGAGGAAAAGAATAGTAGAGAAAGAGATTATCATATGGTGAATTATATAGGAACAGGTGTAAATGTTAATACGGGAATTTTTTTAAATAATCTATTTGAAAAGACGACACTTATTTACGATAATAATGCTATAAAAGGATTTTCGATGGGAATTTCTCTTCAGAATTTAGGACAAAAATTTGGCTACAGAACAGACTCTCCGCACGCAGAACGTTACACCCCATGGTTTGCTAAGATAAATGCTTCATGGAAGGTAATATACAGAGAAGATTATCACTTAATTGCCGGTTGCATGTATAGATTGCTTCTAGTTGATTATAAACGGGAAGAACTACGTATTGGAGACGATTATACTCTGGGATTTGGAATAGAAGGGAGATATAACGTCTTTTGTATTAGATTAGGTAAGGTATATGAATACAGACATTATTATAGTGATTATTATGAAACTAATTCCACAAAAAGCAGTTCAAAACCGACATTCGGATTTGGATTGGATTTTGGAAAAGTATTCTTTGATATTTCAACTCGTAAAGCAAGATTTTACAATACTGTAAAATGGATATCAATTGGAATGAGGATTTAAGAATGAATTTTCAACAATGACCTTCCTGCTATAAGCTCTCTAAAATTGGTTTTTTCTCAAAAAGTTTAAAAGTGTTAAGCATGTTTTTCCTTTAAATATATTTTTTTTTACTCAGGTTCTTTTTTTGACTTGACAAGATTGAAATTACTTTCTATATTGGCTTGTGCGAAAGATAACTAATGGTGCATATAAATATTATGCGCTGGCTGATCTTGGGAAATAACTGCTGATTTTGCTGATTTGACTGCCAACTGACTATCTATCCAAGCCTGCGCTTTTTTTATCTGAATCAAGGGATATACAGTCAGTTACATAAATTAAACTGGGATAGGGCGGTTTGGAAAAATATCTATTCATAGGTTTGGGCGCTGGAATTCTGGCTTTGCTTTTTGCAATGGTAAAGGCAAGCTGGGTTAGTAAACAGGATGAAGGCGAAGCCCGAATGGTCGAAATAGCCAAAGATATTCGCGATGGAGCGATGGCGTTCCTGGGGAGCGAATATAAAGTTCTGGCTGGTTTTGTTGTTATCGTTGCAATTCTGCTTGCTTTCGGTAATATAGTCCAGGATAAGAGCCCCCTCGTGGCTCTCTCATTTATTATTGGCGCTACTTGCAGCGGTCTCGCAGGTTTCTTTGGAATGCGTGTCGCTACCAATGCAAATGTACGCACAACACAGGCTGCACGTACAAGCTTGAACAAAGCTCTGAGTGTTGCTTTCTCAGGCGGCGCTGTTATGGGAATGATGGTTGTCGGTCTTGGTGTTTCAGGATTGGTGCTGCTTTATCTTCTCTATAATAATGTTATATTTGCAGGCGTCAGCTCAGAATCTGCTCGTTTAGCACAGATACTTGAAGTGATCGCCGGTTTTTCACTTGGCGCTTCATCCATTGCGCTCTTCGCAAGGGTTGGAGGTGGTATTTATACTAAAGCCGCCGATGTCGGAGCTGACCTTGTTGGTAAGGTTGAAGCAGGCATACCTGAGGATGATCCTCGTAATCCCGCAGTTATTGCTGACAATGTTGGTGATAACGTGGGTGATGTTGCCGGAATGGGCGCTGACCTGTTTGAATCGTATATCGGAGCTATTGTCGGCTCGATGGTTATCGCAGGCGCAGACTGGTACATGTCTATAGGATCCGGAGGCTTTGCAATGGGTCCTGTTCTGCTGCCGATAATTCTCGCCGCGGCAGGAATTGTGGTTTCAATCATCGGAACTTTCTTTGTCAGGACAAAGGAAGGAGGCAGTCCGCAAGCTGCATTAAACACCGGAACTTTTGGAGCCGGTATTCTGATGGTGATAGTCTCATATTTCATAATTAAAAGCTTCATTCCTGAGTCGATTAGCTTCACAGAATCTGCTACCGGTACATTAATCAATACTGGTTATATGGGTGTTTTCCTGGCGACAATTTATGGTTTAGCTGCCGGCATTGCTATTGGTATGATTACAGAATACTTCACTTCTGAACAACGTTCTCCAGTTCATAATATTGCCAAAGAGTCCTTGACTGGAGCTGCAACTAACATCATTGCCGGACTGGCAACCGGAATGCGTTCAACCGCTTTCCCATTGTTAGTGCTTGGCGTTGCCATTGTGCTTTCATATAACGCAGCAGGTCTGTACGGTATAGCAATCGCAGCGGTTGGAATGCTTTCAACGACAGGAATACAGCTTGCTGTCGATGCTTATGGTCCTGTTGCAGACAACGCGGGTGGAATTGCTGAAATGGCTGAGCTTGGTCCTGAGATTCGTAAACGTACAGACAAACTGGACGCCGTTGGTAACACAACTGCTGCTATAGGTAAAGGCTTTGCAATCGGTTCTGCCGCGTTAACAGCGCTCGCTATGTTCTCAGCATTTGTTACTGTCGTTAATAATAACCATCCTGATAATCCCATTTCAATAGACGTGATGAATCCCAATGTGATGGCTGGTCTTTTGGTTGGCGCTATGCTGCCATTCCTTTTTAGTTCATTTGCTATGATGGCTGTTGGTAAAGCTGCTGGTGAGATGATTGAAGAAGTACGTCGTCAGTTCCGTGAAATTAAAGGGTTGCTTGCCGGTGAACCTGGCGTCAAAGCTGATCATCGTAAATGTGTTGCTATTGCTACAAACGGCGCTATTAAGCAAATGGTAGCTCCGGGTTTACTCGCAGTACTAGCTCCTGTGATTGTTGGTTTTGGTTTTCCTGATAAATCTGTACTTGGTGGATTGTTAGCCGGTGTAACTTCCTCTGGTGTTTTAATGGCTATTTTTATGTCCAATGCAGGCGGCGCCTGGGATAATGCCAAGAAATACATTGAAGGCGGCGCTCATGGCGGTAAAGGTTCCGATGCACATAAAGCTGCTGTTGTCGGTGACACAGTAGGTGATCCTTTTAAGGATACAGCGGGACCATCTCTGAATATTCTTATTAAGCTGATGAGTGTAGTTTCACTGGTGATAGCGCCATTACTGTAAATAAGTAAGTGTTAATATATAAAAGGGGTCTTAAATGGCTGATACAAAATTAATCCGTCCTCACGGCTCGGATGAACTGATTGAACTGCTGCTCAAAGGTGATGAGCTTATCGCGGAGCGAAGACGTGCGAAAACCTTACCACAGGCTCGTATTACATCCCGCGAAGTTGGTGATCTGATCATGTTGGGCATCGGTGGTTTCACACCACTCAAGGGTTTTATGGGAAAAGCTGACTGGAAAGGCGTTTGTGCCGATATGAAAATGACTGATGGCACATTTTGGCCCATTCCGATCACGGTTTCCGTTGATAAAGCTTTTGCAGATTCAATTAAAGAGGGTGATGATATCGCCCTGATCAATGATGAAGACGATGATATTATGGCAACAATGAAAGTCGAAGAGAAATATACTATCGACAAATCATTCGAGTGCAAGAACGTCTTCACAACTGATGACATGGAACACCCCGGTGTTCAAATGGTTATGGCTCAGAAGGAAGTGAACCTTGGCGGACCGGTTAAAGTACTGTCTGAGAGCACCTTCCCTGAGAAATTCAAAGGCATCTATCAGCGTCCCGCTGAGAGCCGCAAGATTTTTGAAGAGAAAGGCTGGCGAACAATTGCCGCATTGCAGCTTCGCAACCCGATGCACCGCTCACATGAATACCTTGCTAAGATCGCAATTGAGGTTTCCGATGGCATTTATATTCATCAGTTAGTTGGTGGTTTAAAGCCCGGCGATATACCCGCTGATGTGCGCGTTAAATGTATAAACACACTTGTTGAGAACTATTTCAATGAGGAACGCGTTGTTCAGGGTGGTTATCCGCTTGATATGCGCTACGCAGGGCCTCGTGAAGGTCTGCTTCATGGCGTCTTTCGCCAGAACTTCGGCTGCACACACATGATTATCGGTCGCGACCATGCAGGCGTTGGTGAGTATTACGGACCATTCGATGCACAGACTGCCTATCTTGATCTTTGGGAAGGCGCTCTGGAATGCAAGATGCTGCCGATTGACTGGACGTTCTGGGATTATGGTCAGGGTGGAATGGCTTCAATGAAGACATCACCTGATAAGAATAAACCTCAGCGTCTCTTCCTTTCTGGAACCAAACTACGCAGTTTGCTTTCGGAAGGTAAACTGGACGAGATTCCCGCAGAGTTTAGTCGTCCTGAAGTGCTTGTAATTCTTAAGGAATACTATGCAGGTTTGACAGAGAAAGTTGAAGTCAAGTTGCATGGTTATGCCACAGGCGCTGCTGAAAAGAAGTAAGTAATACAAGTTTGAAATAAAAAAACACAACTAATATCAATTAATCAAGGAGCAACGATGCCAAGCTACGTTATCCCTGACAAGTGCGATGGGTGCAAAGCGCTGGACAAGACAGCTTGCCAGCATATCTGCCCTAACGACTTGATGGTCTTGAACAAAGAGATCGAAAAAGCTTACAATCGTGACGTTGCCATGTGCTGGGAATGCTACAACTGCGTTAAAATCTGCCCGGTGCAAGCAATAGAAATGCGCGGCTATGCCGACTTTGTACCCCTGGGTGCAACTGTAACACCAATGCGCGGTTCAGATGCAATTATGTGGACTGTGAAGTTTCGTAACGGAACGCTCAAGCGTTTCAAATTCCCCATTCGCACTACACCTGAAGGTGCAGCAGTTCCTGATGGCGGCTGGGAAACCGGTACGGAAAATCTTGGCGACCCAACCCTGTTCAGTGAACCAGGTTCACTTGGGTTAGATGCTGTTCAAACTTTAAAGTAGAGGAGTCGTCAAAATGGCAAATTTTGAAACTATCACAGTAAAAACCGACCTGCTTATTGTTGGCGGCGGTATGGCTGCTTGTGGCGCTGCTGTTGAAGCAGCCTATTGGGCAAAAAAGAATAACCTTAAAGTCACTTTAGTTGACAAAGCAGCAATGGATCGCTCAGGCGCAGTTGCAATGGGTCTTTCTGCCATTAATCAGTATGTTGGACTCAAAGACGGTGATAACACACTTACCGACTATGTCCAGTATGTTCGTAACGACCTGATGGGCGTTACGCGTGAAGACGTTGTAGCTAACATCGCTCGTCACGTCGATGGTTCAGTACATTTGTTCGAAAAATGGGGTCTCCCCATTTGGATCGATGCAGATGGCAAGTATGTCCACGAAGGACGCTGGCAGCTTATGATCAACGGTGAATCTTACAAGGTTATCGTTGCTGAAGCGGCCAAGAACGCAATGGGAATTGACAATATCTATGAACGCGTTTTTATTACAGCACCATTGATGGATGGTGACCGCGTTGCAGGCGCTGTTGGATTCTCCGTTCGTGAAGAAAAATTCTATGTCTTCCTTGCCAAAGCAGTCATGGTGGCTATGGGTGGCGCTGTTCATGTATTCAAACCTCGTTCAGCAGGTGAAGGTCTTGGACGTGCCTGGTATCCTCCATGGAACTCCGGTTCATCAGCTTATTTCACTCTGAAAGCTGGCGCTGAGATGACATGTCAGGAAGTGCGTTTCATTCCTGTTCGCTTCAAGGATGCTTATGGTCCTGTAGGCGCTTGGTTCCTGTTGTTCAAGTCACGCGCTACTAATGGCATAGGTGAGAACTACATGCAGACACGCGCGGATGAGTTACAGAAATGGGTTCCTTACGGAAAAGTAAAACCGGTTCCTGCAAACCTGCGTAACTGGCTAATGATGCTTGACGTGATGGAAGGCAAAGGTCCTATCTTCATGAGAACTGAAGAAGCCATTGGTAACCTTGCTGAGCAGTACAAAGATGATCCGAAGGCTTACAAGAAGAAGATGAAAGAACTCGAGTCTGAAGCTTGGGAAGATTTCCTGGATATGACGATCTCACAGGCTCTGCTCTGGGCAGCTACAAACGTTGCTCCCGAAGAGAAATCTTCTGAGATTGCCGCTGCCGAACCTTACTTTATTGGTTCACACTCCGGCGCTTCAGGCGCTTGGGTTTCAGGTCCCGAAGATCTGCAGAATGATAAGACAAAGGCTGATTACTTCTGGGGTTATCCAAACATGACCACCGTTAATGGTCTGTTTGCTGCTGGTGACGCTTCCGGCGCATCATCCCACAAGTTCTCCTCTGGTTCACACGCTGAAGGTCGTATTGGCGCTAAAGCCGCGATAAAGTTCATTCTTGACAATAACACCGAGCCTAATGTTGATCAGGCAGTTATTGATGGAATAAAGAAGGAAATCCTGGCTCCATTGGATCGTTTTGCTGAGTTCTCAAAGAATTCAACAGATCCTGACATCAATCCTGAATATATTCGTCCCAAGATGTTCATGTTCCGTCTCCAGAAGATCATGGATGAATATGCAGGTGGTGTTACAGCTCAGTTTATGACTTCAAAGGCAATGCTTGAGAAGGGTATGTCTCTTCTTGATTTCCTTAAAGAAGACTCAGAAAAACTTGCTGCTGAAGATCTGCATGAATTAATGCGAGCATGGGAAAATGTCCACCGCATGTGGCAGGCTGAAGCACATGTCCGCACCATTCTTTTCCGCGAGGAAACACGTTGGCCAGGATATTATTATCGTTCAGACTTCCCATCAATGAAAAATGATTGGAAAGTTTTCGCTAATTGCAAGTGGAATGTTGCAACCGGCGATTGGGAAATGATTAAACGTCCGATCCACCAGATCTTCGCATAGATCATTTCAATTGTTGTACAACCGGAAAGCAGGGGTGCGCTATTGTGTACCCCTGCAAATCCGATTTTAGGTTGAGATTAAAAGTATAACAAAGCTGATTCTATAAAATGCCGATAACCGAAAACCCTACATGCTTACATTGTGGCATGAAGATGAAAAAGATGAAAATGCCTCCGGATGCGGCGTATGATTCTCCGTTCATGTATGTATGCTTTAATAATGAGTGCGAATATTTTATTAAAGGCTGGAGATGGATGCTTGAGAAGTTTGAAGTAAGATCTTCATACAGGCAGATGGTAAATCCACTTACCGGAACGGCAAAACCTTTGCCGGTCTGGTCAAAAACCGCGATGCTTGATCGTGTTATAGACTGAAAAGGAAAACTGCTTACTCAATGAAAGAACTCGAAAACTTAAAAGAAAAAATACTGAAAGAATACCCTCGTTTTGGGCTTCAAGATAAATTCTGCTTTGAATGCGGACCTCACGTATCCTGCTTTAATGAATGTTGCTCTGACGTCAATATTTTTTTGACTCCTTATGATGTTCTACGTATGCGCAAAGCGCTCAATCTTGATTCTACAACATTCCTTTCAAAATACACAATTGTCCCCATAGAAAAGAGTCAGAAACTTCCTGTACCTTTAATGAAGATGGATGATTCTGAACGTAAACAGTGCCATTTTGTTGATAATGAAAAAGGATGCACTATCTACGGTGATCGTCCCTGGCCCTGCCGGATCTATCCGGTTGGATCCGCTTCGCCCGGTGAAACGGAAGTTACGCAGGAACAGTTCTATTTCTTAATGGAAGAGGAACACTGCAAAGGACATGAATATTCAACAGAGTGGACTATTGAAGAATGGCTTAAAGATCAGGGAACAGAACCTTACGCTGAATTTGGTGAATTGTTTAAGCGAGTTACTTTAAATCCAGGATTTGCGGCTGGCAAAGACCTCGCTCCTCAACAGATTGATATGTACTGGACAGCGCTTTACGATCTTGATAAATTCAGACGATTTATATTTGAGAGCAGTTTTCTTAAAAGATTTGAAGTTGATGACGATGAATTAGATAGAATTAAGAATGATGATGAGGAATTGTTGAGATTTGGGTTTAAATGGATTCTTTTCTCTCTGTTCGGAGAAAAAAGAATTAAAGTGAAACCCGAAGCAGAAAAATGGATTAAGGGTAAGGATGTGAAACCGACTGGAAAGAATGACTGAGAAGAATAGGATAAGTAAACCTGATAGGGAATTTATTCGGCAGGTGAAAGCTGCTGGAGGTGACTCTGTAAATAAATGTTTTCAATGCGCCACTTGTTCGACCGTCTGTGATTTATCAACAGTAGATCATCCGTTTCCACGCAAAGAGATGATCTGGACTCAGTGGGGACAAAAAGACAAACTGATGTCAGACCCGGATGTCTGGCTTTGTCATCAGTGCGGTGACTGCACTGTCAACTGTCCAAAACGAGCCAATCCAAGCGAGTTGATGGCTGCGATTCGCAGCTTGGTTTTCAGGTTCTATGCATTTCCAAGTTTTATGGGGAC
>JAIPJL010000103.1 GCA_021734165.1 bacterium
ATCATTGTCGAAACGTGTTCCGATAGAAATAAATGAGTTAAGATCAGGTATAATATTACCTTGATATATAACTTGTCTTCCAAAACCGCGACGATCATTATCTGTTCTAAAGACGACATCAGGACTATTATCCATATTTTCTCCACCCCAGTAAAACCATACTTGATTCACTGCTCCATAATTATTTAGCCCTGGAATGAATGGATCATTATTCACTAACATTTCATCACATCCGTCACCGTTTTGATCGTCAATACAGCAGAAATCATCACCGAATGGTTTTGCATGATCTTCACCAGTAAACACCGCAAACACCTCAGGCGGATCATAAGCTTTCACCACGCTCGGTAAAAGAATGGCTAAAAGGCAAGCGAAAAGGATTGAATATTTTGTTTCTGACTTCAAGGTTTACTCCTCGTAATAACAGGTGATTTTATCAAGCGATTATCGATTCATAAGCAATAAAGCAGTTTAGTCCGTCAAGCGGGGACGCATGACGGCACTCTAATACTTATGTTACCAAAAACAAAAATACCTCACCGGCGTAACCATACGCTCAGCAAGGCGGAGATTCCCCTTATAGTATTCCATGACGGAAAACCACAGGCTGGAATAAGACGATATTTTTACAAACACAGCCATCTTAACATACAACCCTCACTACGAAATCTATTTATAAATAATACTGTTACAGAAAGTACTTAATAGTGACAATACCTTTCAAATCTACAACAATCAAATCCGAATAGTATCCTTTAATATAACTTTTTCTATCATTCAAGGTATTTATTGCAGGCCTGCGACTTGTCTGCCTTTATCCCTCCCTACATCAGTAGGGTGGGCAGGATAATGAATGATATTTCCCGAGTAATGACGCGGTAAGATAATGGAATGAGACATTATTAAGACAATTATCTGACAAGCATCATTTTTCGAGCGGTAGTGAATTTTCCAGCGGTCATTCTGATAACGTAAATACCTGATGTTACGTTATCTGCGTTCCAGACAGCGGTATAACGCCCGGCTGTATGTTTGCGGTTGACGAGGTTAGTGATCTTGCGACCACTGACGTCAAATACTTCTATTGTTACAAAAGCATCTTCCGGTAAATCAAAAGCTAACCTTGTCACAGAGTTGAACGGATTGGGATAGTTCTGAGATAAAGAATACTCTTCAGGCAAAGTTTCAACCACTCTCACATCAAGCACAGTGAAAGCATCGGTCTTGTACGTCAGTCCATCTCCGTTCTTAATGGATTTGGCTTCAAGATCGACAATGGCACACTTATCAGCGTCCCAAAGCTTGAGAGTAAAACTCTGCTCGTTCGTCAAACCTTCGATGACATCTTTACTGTAGCTATCATCGCCCCAAACAGCGAAACCACACTTACCACCCGAAAAAATGCCTGCTCCGACCAATTGATCACCATTGAACGCAGCTATCTGATCTCCATCGCTGATTTCGTATCCTGCAACGGAAGTGATTAACAGGCTCATGTTTTCACCTGTAGCAGCGGGTGATGTCCAGTATTTCTCGGAAGTCCTGTCATGCTGTTTCCCCAACATTGCAACAGCATCATCGCGTGGCTCTTCAGGATAAACTAATACAACATCCTCGTCAACTAGTATCTGGTAGCCCTGACCGGGTGAGAATGTCAAATAACCAAATTCATATTCAGATAAAATGAAGTCACCATTTGCATCTTTAGCGATAATGACATGGTCGATAATAGAGCTTAATGCGTAGAAATCATCACCGAAATTACATGGCAACTCATAAGTTGGGTAATAAGCTGCGTAATTCCAGCCAGCTTCAAGGGGGATTTCAGTTTGCGGATTGATGGGCTTTCCAGTATATGTTAGTTGATAATCACCTTCAACTTTGACTGCGTAGCCCTCTTCGGCAGCCCAATAATTAATTCCAATGAACTCCCATTCAGGGCTGCAAAAATCACCGCGTTCATCTTTGAACATAATCAGTCTTTGATTGTTTTCCTCATCGATGAACTCATTAAGCATCAGTCTCATGCTCGGCGCCGGATCGTTTTCATTAACCCAATACTGAATATCAGGCGTGACATTGATTGAGATCAGATTCCAGCCATCTATTAGTTCCAAGATTTGCTGAGTTACCGGATGAGCGGTAATAATGGCATCAGATTCGGCATGGTTCACCCAAATATGAGGACCACCGGTAAACTCAATGGACACCCGCCATTCGATTCCATTCTCACCGGCGTCTGGATCCCAGGCTCTGAATGACATTTGATCACCATTGCTGAATCCTTCAATCTGCTCCGTTCCGGGATCGTCTCCATAAATGATTATTGTTCTGCCACCTTCAATCCAGACCGTTGATCCGCAGAGATTGTTCTCAATGTCTTCGCCTTCGCTAAAGACGCCAATCTCCCAGCCATTAGGAACAGGGTTATCATTAACTAAAAACTCCGAGATATTCATGGTATGGAAACGATTCGTCTCGATGAAATTATCAAAGTTATCGTTGTTGAAATGCGTTGTGAGGGTTCCAGTCTCAAGCGTAACAGGTATCAACACTTCGTCATTTTCGGGATCATCAGATCTGACTGTTAATTCTGCTTCATAAGTTGAATAATTCTCAAACTCTTCATTAGGCGTAAAAGTAATAGTGATTTCTGTTTCCTCACCTGCAAGAATTTCACCTGATTTAGGTGAAACCTTAATCCAGCTAGGGCTCGACAATTCATCAAGATACCAGATCATCGCTTCACCAGTACGTCCCCAGTGATAGCTCGCAGGTGTATTGTGCAGGTAGCCGTCTGTCGTTGTTGAAACCACACAGAATCCCCTGCCATAACCATAAGTAACAATAATCGGTTCATTAGTGGGATTTCCCAGCGCCATTATCTGCCACCAGTTGCAGTTCTCAATTTCGTCAAGTTCATCTTCATAGAAAACGCCATGCGCACATCCGTTACCATGCAGACGCTGTCCTTCCCGCCATTCCCAGTCATAAGGATCGTTCTCATTCATATAGTTAATGAGGAAGTTCTCTTCGGGATCCAACTGGAGAGGACAATCGTTTTGTGAGGCGTCTCCATCCTGCTCGCCCCAGTGATAGGTTAATCCACCCGGATTTATTGGTCTGGTATTGTGGCGATTAGTTCCTGAGCTATGATACAATGCACCCCCGCCGGCAATGAATTCCTCAATCCGCTCCAGGTTTTCGTTGTAATCCCTGACCCATGCTTCCTGTTCATAATTACCGATCCATATAAAATTATAATCGCTGAAATCAATATCATCTAATTCATTCCAATTACGGTAACGATCATAGTCAAATTCCTCAATTCCACTAAAATATTGCTCGAAGTTAAATGCTGCCCAACCGCAGGAATTCTGGATCAGCATTCCGCGACCTTGCGGTTGATCACGGCGCGGCGTGTTTACATCGTTACTATTAATACCTCTAAGGATTCGGTTTGGCGCATCGCGTTCCTCTTCTTCAATAATGTCTAAAGTAAGTCGCCAGTTTAAATCAGCCCCTAAGCGACCAGCATTATTACCGATAGTAAATGAACGTGTCACTTCTTCATCATTCAAGAGAATATCTGCCTGGATTTCATCAGTGTCAACTGTTATTTCCGGGTGAGTCAAGCCTATACCGGTCATATTAAAATGGAAAGTCCCATCGTCAAACTCTTCATTCCTGGTATTGCTAAAGAAAGTCAATCTGTCGTTGAACTCACCGGCTCTTTCGGGATGGAATAAAATATCCAGATCGAAAACCTCAAAGGGTGGAATTATGAACTCATCTTCATCCAGATCAATCTCAAATTCCTGATTCCGTTCAAGCTGCATTCCATCAATCTCGATATCATCTAAACCACCGTTGGCTATAGCGATCCTGAAACGTGTCTGGTTATCGTTATCTGCAATGATAGACTTAAATTGAATAATTTCTCCACCCCATTCGAGAGGATGCGGATCTGTTCCTCTGCCCAAGATAGGTCTTGCGAAAATATGCATCACCACATCGACAATTTTATCATCTGTTTCAGGATCATTAGAGAGGAAATGTACTTCAGCTTGATAATCGCCCTCGACTAATTTGTCGCCATTAAAACAGAGGGTAACTTCAAGTTCCTCATCGGCTTCAATTGTCGCTTCAGAGGGATCTGTTCTTAACCAGCTTGTATTGATCTCATGAATACCGTCATCCATAATCCAGACCGTTGAGTTAGCGTTGACAGATACCCACACATTGTTACCATCGTGCCCAACACCATTATACCAATTACCGTTGGCTTCCGGATCCGCCCAGCGATAGGTCTGAGCCACACATTCCCAGTTGTCTGTGTCCACGTCAACAGACATAACTCCTCCACCACTGGGAGTATGTACCCAGAGTTCTCCCTCAGTATGCGCTGGAACCCAGTTTATTGTCCAGGGATCCTGATTGTTTGTATATTGCAGGTAATCATTAAATGAACCAATTTCTTCGCCAAGTTCATCACCGTCCATTTCAAAAACATGAATAGCGCCACCGGCTTCTTTAATGAATATCCACCCGTTCTCATTGTCTGCCGACATACCCCTGCAGGCATACGGGAATCTTAAATCACCATCAAGTCGCTCCAAGTTATTATCAAACCTGGCTGCCCAGTTCTGAGCGGCGCCTTGAACGTAGAATACGCCGTTCAACCAAGCACAATCACCCTGATTACCGAGACCTGGTTGGATGGTTCTGACAACTTCAAGCTCATCTGGATCAACAATGTCTATATAACCTGCCCAAGTCGAAGCCATCATCATCCCTGTAAACCAGTTCTTAGCCCATGTTGGAGCCTGATTTGGCGCTCGGGGCATTTGGAAACTGGCAATTATATCTCCGGGTTCATCCCTGTGGGGCGCAGATGCATCTCCTGTGCTACGCAGACTACGCGCAGTCTCAATATCGCGATCAGGTTCGGCAATAATAATAACTTCCGTCTCGAAGACTAAAGGACTTCCACCAACATTCTGTACCGGAACTCCGAGTTCCTCCAAATCTCCTGACGCCACGTCAATTTCAACAGCGTTACGCGCAATTCTGATTTCGGGAGCAATAAAACCATTTCCGATAACATGCAGCGGATAACCAAATCGCTCTTCGCGAGGTTCGAACGGATAACGAGGATCGTTTGTAATGAAACCTATGTTCTCCTCATATAATCTGTTTCCTTCGGGAGGCTCAAATTTAACTTCTAACACAACCGGATCATCATCCGGTTCAAGTATAAATTCAACATCTTCGTCAATTGAATAACCAGAGCCTTCAATAAAATACACTCCTTCGATCTCAAGTATTTCAGTACCGGTGTTTTCAATGGAAATTTCCATGGATTTAGAATAACCGATGTAACAAACCCCAAAATCGAGCGCTTCATCATTAAATTCATTACCACCCGGTGTAACGTCAATATTTGCAATGCCTTCAACGTCGATGTTTACAGGGATCTCCAAATCAGGATTTTCGGGATCGTTATTTAAGATGTGCAGAACCGCCATGTAAACACCTGAGGTCAATCCTGACGTATTTACCGTAACAAATAGTTCACTGCTTTCACCGCCAGGAGTTGATCCTTCCATAGGATCCCAAATCAGCCAGTGAAATTCGGTGATGCCATCATCGAACACTTCAATTACATTTGTTGCGTAGTTACAGCTCCAGATATTTGTGCCATCGTGAGCCAGTCCATCATATTGCATCGTTGCTTGTCGTTCAAAATTCTGTACGCGGTTTCCAAGCGACCAGGGTTCATTCTCTCTATTGATTTCAAATTGATGTATGCGGTTTGTTGAGCCTGACCAGAGTGGAGCTTCATCATGATCTGTTACGAAATCTATAGCGCGTCCCCATTCGTTACCCATACCGGGCAGCAGTCCGTTTCCGCCCATTCTACCGACACGCTCTCCGTCGTTTTCAAGGTCAAATTGATAAAGATGGCACGGGGATGTATTCGACATGACGATCATCATACCGGTTTTGCTGTCTATTGCAATGCCATTAACATTTGTATTGTCGAGATCAACATCAAGGTTGCCGAGATCATTGCCTTCTCTATCACGACGTTGAATCCAGGGATTCCAGAGGCACATCCAGTACAATACACCATCGTAATACGCAAAATCCATTGGACTGGGTCCTGGATGATTCCATTGCGCGGCAATATCAGGAGTATCATTCAGTTCCCCTTCATCCGGATTCCAATCATTAAGGTCCATCGCTACAACACGTCGATTCCCCGAATATTCGGAATGCCACATCCAATTGTTATCGTAATCGTAAGCAAAATGCTTGTAGTTATTTGCAGCAAGAGGTGAACGAATAGTATAGAGAAGTTCACCAGCGTCATCACGTTCGGGAGATGCAGAAGCGCTGCGTAGTGAACGCTGATTTGAGTCTCGTCCTTCCCGAATTACATCAAGTTTAGTTTCCCAATGCAGAGGCGCATCACCACGATTGGAAATAGTAAATGCAACATCAACGCGTTCACCACCATACATCTCTTCTTCTATTTCATTAGGCTCGATTGCAATGATGGGAGGTTCGAGTGATTCTGCATGCAGTTTGACAGCTATATCATTCTCATCGGGATCATCCGAATAAAAGATCATCCTTATATCATCATTCTCAGGATAAACACCTGCCTCATCAGAATAGAATATCAGGTTGACAATCGTTCTTTCTTCCGGATAAAGTATTATTTCATCATCAAAGTCAGAGTAAAATAAAGGTTCACCTTCTTCGTTAGAACAAACATCCGAGATAGTCAGAGTAGTTGTTCCGTCATTTATGAGTGTTACAGGCAGTAGGCTTTCATACCCGACGAAAACATCAGTTTCATAGTAAAGATTCCAATCAAGAATACTTGCTTCGTCTTTATATCCATCCTCACCCATACCGAGTTCCCATTCAATAATCAAATCAGGTAAAGGCGAAACGTGTATTGTGACGAGTACGACTTCATCAGGGGAAGCAGGATCGTTAGAATGAAAATGTACTTCTGCTTCATAAGTACCTTCGTACAGGTGATCGGCATCGAGTATGAGTTCAACTTCAACGGGATCACCATCAACCTCAACCTCACCATACGAAGGTTCAACCGCAGCCCAACCACCGGATGATATCTTGATCAGATAATACAGTATCTCAGCGCTAATCGAACCCCATTGCCCTTCATCAGTCCAGTTAATCCAGCATTGTCCGATGTTGTGTCCAACGAGCATAACCGTCCCGTTTCCCCAGCCATAAGACACAACGCCACCAGACGATGCACCTTGTGGTTCAGCAATTTTCTCATACCATGTAATGATTTCTTCATCAAGCGCATCATTAAACTGGTCCATATTGTAAGCAGAATTAAGGAAAGAATTCCCTTCAATAATTTCACCTTCATCCCAGTAATCCGGTTGAGTTTCATGGCAAATCTCAGCAAATAGGGAATAATTCTCTTCTTCACGATCAGGACTTACCATCAATACTCCGTTGACAGCGCCTCGCTGGTCATTTACAAATCCACCGGGAGGTCTAATTGATGAATTGGATCCTGCTGATTCAAAATAAGCGGCGCCTCCATCATCGAGATATTCACAAAGCCTCTCTAGATTATTGTTATAAGCATTAACGAAATTTGCAGATTGGTTGTTACCGGCGATCACAATAACATCGAAATCATTAAAATCAACATTGTTCCAGTCATTAGCGTTGCGGTATGAATTATAGTAATCGCACACTAAAGGATCCCTGTCCAGCATTCCATCCGACAGCCAACCCCAGGCGCCTGCATCCTGAAAAACAGCGAATGATCTATCCTCAAAATGGATATCATCACGACGGGGTACACAACCCCAATCCGGTTCATCAGTAATCTCAATCTCGGTTTCAAACCAAAGCGGAGCATCACCCGGATTGCTGACTTCTATGGAGTGATAAGCAATCTGACCTGTTTCGAGATTTTCTTCTATCTCGACAGGTTCTAATCTTATAATGGGTGGTAAATCAGCGTTTGCGTGTATATCAACACTAATTTCTTCATTATTTCTATCATTAGATGCAATCACCATCTCGGCTCTGTATTCATCCGGTTCGTTGATTGGTGCATCAAAAATCACGGTTATCATCTGTTCTTCACGCGGTATTATATTAAACTCAGTCGGTTCCACTGAAAACATCTCATCATCACCGTTAAGGGAAATACTCTCAATAATGAGTTCAGCAGTACCGATGTTTTCTATCTTTCCCTGAATTTGGTAAGGTCCTCCTACGAAAAGGTCAGGATCAAACTGCTCATTAAAATCGATCATATCCGGGAATCCCGGGTTCCAGGATATTTCAAGCTGTGGTGCTCCAATAGCGGTTAGATCAACTGTCACAACCGCAAGTTCATTGTTATCACCATCAAGGAAGTACAATTCCGCAGCATAAACTCCATCTATCAGATCATCCGTATCCAAAGTTACGACAACTTCCATCTCTTCATTAGGTTCAAGTTCGCCTTCTTTTGGTTCATAAGACAGCCAGTAAGCTTCATTAACACCATCATCCATTATCAGAAACTCAGCCTGATTATATCCACATAACCAGAGGTTGTGTCCATCATGCGCAATACCATCCCATGTTTGGTTGCCACCCCAGGCAAACCTATCATTAATTTCAATAATACTCCAATCTTCAGTATCTATAGAAAGTTGAAAAACGTGAAATGAAGGATACGCTGTGATCCAGAGCTGTCCATCCGGATGCATATCAACCCAAGTAATTCCGTGCGATTGTGCATTAGCAAGCGCTCCCTGGCGCCAGGCAAAATGATCAATTTCCTCCACTTCAGTATCGCTCGTGAATTCATAAATATGTATATTCAAGTCCTGACTTGAAAGCACAATTAGTAATTCAAGTTCATTGCTATAACTCATACCGTCAGGTCTTACCGGCAGTTCAAGCGCGCCATCGATTAGATCACCATCATTATCATATCTATAGCAGGTTGTTTCATTGATATTCGGACAATAGACCATACCATTCCTGGTAAAAAAGTCCATCGGAAGGATACGTGGTTCATTCGGTTGTATTTCCCATACAACTTCAAACTCTTCATAATTCTCATCGAAAGCTACGCCCCCAAGCCAGTTGGGGCTATAAGTAGATAAGCACATCAGATTATTCGTCCAGTTGAAAGCGGCATGTTTATAACGATTCATTGGACCATTGTTCCAGGCAAACCGAGCTACAATATCACCCGGATCATCTCGGTGTGGGATATTCTCCTGATCTATAATCTGGTGTTTAATCTCAAACGATAGATCATTCCGACCAGTATTTCTTAATGTTAAACCATATTCCGAATTCTCAGGAATCTCAAGTTCCGTTTCAATCAACTGCGGAGTAATACTAAGATCGGGAGGAATAGGATCATCACGCCCGATTCCTGCTCTCGGTGCAGTAAAAATGGAACAATTGAGAATCATCAGGAGTAAAACAACCATGATTATTCTGTTCTTATGCATACAAACCTCCGGGATGAGAAAAAAACTTCTCTTAAACAAGTTGTATTCGGGTGAAAGTTGTATTTAAATAAAAACTCACACCCTCCCTAATGTTAAAATATAAAACAACTGAAAATATTCTGCAAGAACTAACGCTTGCTCTCACCATTTAAACTAACGACTTGCTCTGAATTAATTGCATCTTTTTTAAATCTGATAGATTACAAATTTCTATGTAATTGTTAATAAAAGATTTAGCTTATTGTAAATAATAATAATCAATTTATAGAATACACCTACTTAAAAGTAATATAAAGCATATGATACAAAAAATATGTGATACAGCGCACATCAGGGAAGATTCTTTCAAAGTTATGAAATCCGAGTTAATTCTTGCAGAATCGTATTACTATGATATATCTTATACATTCTTACTGAATTCCAAGTAAAAAAGTAAGAATGATGGATAGTAATATAAAACAGGAGAGTATTTTGGACTCAAATACATTTTTCCAATTTCTTAAAGCGTCGGTTGATTCAGGCGCATCTGATATTCATTTGAAACCAGGTGCTCCATTTACTATACGTCAGGATAAAGACTTATTACGTATTGGAGAAGATAAACTTTCTGTCAACGAGATTGAACAGATTGTTAATCTTATCCTGAAACGCAAAGAAAAACATCAGGACGATAATACTGATAGCGGCGATCTGGGTAATATCCTGGAACTGGATACATCATTCGGATTGAAAAATGTTGGTAGATTCAGAGTAAATATATATCGTCAACGAGGTACTCTTGCCTTAACAATGCGTGTAATACCAACAGTGATTCCAAGCATAGATAAACTGATGCTTCCAGAAATACTTAAGGAAATCGCTTTAGAACCAAGAGGACTTGTACTTGTAACCGGAGCTACAGGCTCAGGCAAATCGTCCACCTTAGCAGCTATGGCTGATCATGTGAATAGAAACAGAACATGTAAAATTGTCACCATTGAAGATCCTATTGAATTCCTTATCACCGATATTAAGTCTCAGATATCACAACGTGAAGTTGGAACAGATACGAGTTCTTTCAGTTCAGCGCTTAGAGCCACTTTGCGTCAGGATCCCGATATTATTTTAGTTGGTGAAATGCGAGATAAAGAAACAATCGAAATAGCTATTAAAGCATCAGAAACAGGTCACACCGTATTTAGTACTGTTCATACTCATGATGCAGTGAGAACGGTAACGAGGCTTCTTGCAACATTTGAGGCGTCTGAGCAGGGTCTGGTGAGAATGCGACTCGCTGAATCATTGAAAGCTGTCATTTCTCAGAGACTTGTCCCTCGCATTGACGGTAAGGGGCGTATTGCAGCAATTGAGATTATGCGTATGACAAGTACTATTCAGGATAGAATATCTTCTGGAGATCCTAAGGGATTTCATGATTTAATTGAAAGTGGAGCCAATCCATACAGGATGCAGACTTTCGATCAACATCTAACCGACCTATATACAAATGGAATGATCAGCTTTGAAACAGCTATGGCTGCCGCCACCAGTCCAACAAACTTCAAACGAAATTTACAATTTGAAGGGAAATAGGATCGGATTTACTTGAGTTTAAGATAGTTTCCATATAACTTACTAATTTATAGAAAATTGCCAATGAAAGGATTTAGCATTAAGTTTACTGCTAATCGGATAGTTGCTCTGGCGGTATTCTTTTTCACCTTCGCCATCTTCAGAAGCACCGTTGCGCCAACAACGAGTTTTTGGGATTGTGGTGAATTTATTGCCGCCTCATACACATTAGGCGTCCCGCATCCACCCGGAGCGCCGTTATACCTGCTAATCGGCAGGCTTTTTTCCATGCTGCCCATCGCAGGGGACATTGGTTTACGCGTTAACCTTGTTTCAACGCTGCTGTCAACCATAACTGTTACATTACTCTATCTCTGCATCGTCAGATTAGCTCGACTCTGGCGGGGACAGGAGCAAAGTGTCAGCGATAAAATTGCAGTTTATGGCGCCGGCGTCGTGGGCTCCCTTGCTTTTGCTTTCTCACACAGCTTCTGGTTTAATGCTGTTGAAGCGGAAGTTTATGCCGTCAGCATGTTTTTCACAGCGCTTGTTTACTACTTTGCGCTTAGATGGCTCGATTCATCGGAAACTTCAACCGGTAATCGTTTCCTGCTACTGATTTTCTATCTTGTTGGCTTATCAAGTGGCGTACATCTCCTCAATATATTAGCACTTATGTCGGTTGTCTATATAGTCGCATTTCGCAAAATTGAAATGACCCCCGGCATATTCATTTTAACCGGTGTAATCGGCGCTGCGATAATTTTCACAATTTACCCGGGAATAATCCAGGGACTTCCAACTATAATAGAGCACTTTTCGGTTTGGTCGGTTGTGATTATACTTGCCCTTTTAAGCTGGGCAATTATAATGTTTATAAAAAAAGACATGAGATTACCCGCAATATTATCAGTTTCAGCCCTGCTTGTCATTATCGGTTATTCAACCTATATGCTGATAAAGATTCGATCCGGATTAGATCCGTTTCTTGATGAAAACAATCCTGAGACATGGAGTGGACTGCTTGCCTATCTTAACCGCGAGCAATACGGTACTGAGAGTTTATTTCTGACAATGTTCGAGCGTAAAGCTCCTTTCTGGACATATCAAATCAAAAAAATGTACATCCGGTACTTCGGCTGGCAATTCTTTAATCCACAAAAATTCTTCATGCTGCCTTTCCTTTTGGGTATTGTTGGGGTAGTGCATCATTTTTATAAGGACGCAAAAGGCGCTTTTCCGGTTTTAGTGTTGTTCTTTATGACAGGCATTGCGATTGTATTGTATTTGAATCAGGATGATCCTCAGCCTCGTGAAAGGGATTATGCTTACGTCGGTTCATTTTTCGCCTTCGCTATCTGGATTGGATTAGGTGTACTTGGTGTTATTGAGATTATTACAGATTCAATAAAGAAGATTAGACCAACCGTTCTTGCCGGATCCGTTTCTCTTTTATGTTTTGCGCTTGTTCCGATGAATATGTTGATAAAGAATTATACAGATCATTCACGCGCCGGTAATTATGTAGCCTGGGATTACTCGTACAATTTACTTAATACTTGCGAAAAAGACGCTATTCTGTTTACCAACGGTGATAATGATACTTTCCCACTCTGGTATCTCCAGGAAGTAGCCGGAGTAAGAACGGACGTCCGAGTTGTAAACCTAAGTTTGTTTAATACAGGCTGGTTTATTAAACAGGTGAGAGATAAAGAACCAAAGCTACCATTGCCTCCCAAAATAACAGATCAATATATCGACAATGTTATAGAAAGCCGAGATGTGGAAGGATTGATGGATAGGATATGGAACGAAAAACGCAAGATAAAGATCGCAGGTCCTCCCGGCTCGGAGGAAGACCTTGTCTGGGAAGTCCCGGCTACGTTATCATATCCTATGGGTAACGGTCAGACAGGCCATTTCCTACGTGTTCAGGACATAATGATTCTTAATACCATAGCCGCTATGAAATGGGAACGTCCTATCTACTTTGCTGTAACAGTCTCCGATCAAAATCTACTCGGATTGAGAAGTCTTACTGATACAACGAGAAACTTCCTGAAAATGGATGGTCTGGCGTTTAAGCTAATGCCTCACCCGACAAATTCAATAGATCCTGATTTAATGGCGGAAAACCTGCTT
>JAIPJL010000104.1 GCA_021734165.1 bacterium
AATTAAATAATGAATTGTGTGATTTACGAAATCAATTATCTGCATTATTCCTTTCATGGATTGGATCAAAGAAATTGGAAACAAAATATGGCGTGAAACTAACACTTCATTCGAAAGTAATTAATGTAGGTTCATATTTTGAAAAGCAAGCTCGTATTGCAGGACAGAATTATATACCATGTGAAATATGTGGCGAGAACAGAATAACGCATTTTTGTCACATTCTTCCAAAAGAATTTGGAGGTCCAGATGTTCCGGAAAATTATATTTGTCTTTGTCCAACTCATCACCACCTTTTTGATCATTCGAGATTATTAAAAAGTGAATGGGAAAAGATAGATTTTTCAAAAAAAATGATACCAGCACAAGAGTATGTTAAGAATGTACGAAAACGACAACTTCAAACTTTCTGGATTGAGTAAGGAAAGTCAAATTAAATATGAAACCAATAAAAGAATTTAGATTTAGAAATAATGTTCTTCCACAAATTGTTGCTGCATCAATTGCAGTATTGCTAACATTTATAGTTGGAATCTTAAATCTGCAATATGAAAGACAAAGATCAAAAGAGGCAATATTTAATGAGTTAGAATTCAATAAGTTAGCAATTAAAGTCAACCTTAAATGTTTAAAAATTACATTAGATGGATTGTCATTAAGCGAATCGGGTAAAAATGTAATAATTAAGGGTGGAACTTATATAGATTTCCAAACAAGCATGTATGAGATACATATGGCTGATGCTAGTAAAACGCTCAAATATATTGAATTATCAAATATATTTATGATTTATTTATACTTAAAAAAATCTGATAGTACAATCAATTATATTTATGATATCTATGGATATAGTAAATATGCTGAACTGTCAGAATTGGAAAAGAAAAAAATAAAAGATTCTTTAATAAGAGCAAATAATGATTTGTGTAGAGCAGAAACTTACATTGATTCGCTTTTTGCGGGTAAGTCAATTGATGTAAATAAAAAGTTTAAGTTAGTTGATGGAGATTGATTTAAATGATAAAGAGACAGAAACTGTCGTAATCTCGCATGGAAATACGATCACAAATACCCAACAGAACAATTGAAATGCTGAACTAGATGAAGGAGTAGTAATGTCAACAACGACGATAGATAAAATTGAGTTGAAAGAGAAAATCTCTTTATTGCCGGAAGAGAGAATTGGTGAAGTGAAATCCTTCATTGATTTTATTCTTTCTCAATCTGAGGTGGTTAAGAAAACTCCTGGTAATCTGCGTGGTATCTGGAAGAACAAGGGATTTGAAAAGATTAATAATCTGGATTCTGAGTTAAAAGATGTACGAAAAGATATAAGCGATTCCATAATTAGGAGATAATCATGCCTGCATTAAATGAGAGTGATCTTAAAGATATACAAAAAGCAGTTGAACAGGAATTTCCTGAAGATGATGCTCTGCAGCAGGTTCATATAGCAAGGAAAATACTTGCGAAAGAGGCTGAAATTGAGGGATTGAGTATCATTGAATACGTCAAGTCCTTGAAAAAATCAGGAATAACATCAAATTAAGCAAACAAAATTTTCAACATACAGGTAACACAAAATGCCAAAATACCCAACAGAACAACTTAAATGCTGGAATAAGGCTAAGGAATTGCGGGATAAGTACTACCGCGACTACGCTGAAGCATCCGAAAAAGGAGGGCTGCGTTGGACAGGTGGAGCATGGTCGTTCGACGCCATCCCAGCCGGACTTGGAGATGACGTCTATCCCATCACCGGTGAACCTTATGCCGCATCAATTGCTTTTAACAAGCCGTTTTCTCTGCGCTGTCTCGAAGCGACAGAATCCAAAGGCTGGGCTCGTGATCTTTGCGCTTACATGCGCAACTACTGGGGTTCGATGTACCTCGATGAGTACAATGGTGGAGGCAAATACCCCAAGCCGGACTTCGCATTCCAGGATCATATCTGCTGCAGTCACGCCAAGTGGTATCAGCATGTTGCGGAATACAAAAATATCCCCTATTTCTGCATAGACGTTTCAGTCGGTCCATACAAAGATATCAATGACGATAAACTGGACTTCGTTGTCGGGCAGATGCACGAGTCGATAGATTTCCTTGAAGCAGTAACCGGACGTGAATACAACGATGAAAAGCTGATCGAAGCGGTCAAGAACGACTGCCGTACGACGTCGCTGTGGGCGGAAATCTGCACTTACAACAAGAACATCCCTGCTCCGCTAGATGAGAAGACGATGTATTCTCTTTATGTTTTTGGAACGCTAATGAGACACTCTAAGGATGTCGTAGATTTCTACCGTGAATTGCTGGACGAGGTCAAAGATAGGGTCGCGCGGGGTATCGCTGCTATTCCCAATGAGCGTTGCCGTTTGATGTCTGACACTCAGCCACCTTGGGGATTTCTAAAGATTTTCCGTTACATGGAGAGCTTCGGCGCGCTTTCTGTCGGTAGTTTATACTCGTTCGCCCTGATGGGAATTTGGGAGGATAAACCGGACGGCTCATGGGGCCCTCGCACAACACCAATGGATCTGGGAATTCCTATGGACACCCGCGAACAGGCTTTAAGGGTCCTTGCTGACTGGAATTTGTCTAAGCCCGAATGGCAGCATTTCTACGATGCTGATCTAAAATCTAAAATGATGATCCGCATCGCAAGAGAATGGAAACTCGACGGTGTGATGCTGCACATGAATCGCGGCTGTGAAGGACTTTCTTGTGGAATCGCCGAGAATCGAGTTGCCATTGCAGAATCTGAGTTTCCGGTAATGACCTTTGAAGGCAACATGGGTGATGAGCGCGAGTTCGATGAAGCCAAGACTAAGGATCGGATTGATTCCTTTATGGAAACATTAGGGCTTGAACAGCTAAAGGAATAGTGTCGTGGTGTCGGAGTGAACGAGTTCAGATTACAAGCTTCAGCTTGCACATGCTAAAGCATGAACTCTGTACTATATAAAGTAAATATTCTGTTACATAGAACTGGAGGAAATAAATGATAACTGCCGGAATGGACATGGGCGCAAAGCTGATCAAAGTCGTTATTATGAACGACGGAAAGGTAATAGCCCGTTCCAAAATCCTGTCAGGATTTGAGCAGGAAGTTTCCGCAAACGATGCAATGAAAAAAGCATTGTCCCAAGCTGGAATTAAACCTGACGAAGTTGATCGCATTGTCGCTACCGGCGTGGGACGGAGCATAGCGCCGTTTGCTCACGATAGACTGACTGAAGTAGGCGCTGCCGCGAGAGGAGCGATTGTTAGACTGCCTGGAGCCCGAACGGTTCTCGATGTTGGCGCTGAAGAAGGAAGAGCTATTGCTATTACTGAGGAAGGCAGAGTTAAAGACTTCGCTATCAACGAAAAATGCGCAGCAGGTTCGGGAACGTTCACTGAATCTATGGCGAGAGCTTTGGAGTTGAAACTGGAGGATTTCGGACCTCTTTCGCTTGAATCTGATACCGCCGTTCCAATGAACGCTCAATGCGCCGTATTCGCTGAAAGCGAAGTAGTTTCATTGATGCATGCTCGCACTCCCAAGAAAGACATAGCAAGAGCCGTTCATGACGCAATTGCCAGCCGGATAGTTTCAATGGCGAGACGAATATCCATTGAAAAGGAAATAATTGTTATCGGTGGTATGGCATACAATGTAGGTTTTCTTGCCTCTATTAAAAGGGCTCTGGAGATGGATGTATTTGTTCCTGAAGAGCCTGATTACATATCGGCTGAAGGAGCAGCTTGGGCTGCCCATGATAAACTCGTCAATAGGGCTGTAGTTGAGGTTGAAGAATAATTGATGTCTGTAAATACGTTCAGACGCTAAGTATTTAACAAAAAACATCTCCTTGGAGGATATATAAATGCCAAAGGAATTCTGGCGTTGGAAAGAATACAACTGGCATGAAGAGAACATCGATCCGAAAGCCGGAGGAATAATCTCAGGTGGCGTGGATGTGGGTTCTGTTTCATCTCAGGCAGTAGTTTTGATTGACGGTAAATTGTACGCTTATTCAAACATGCGTACCGGATCAGATTCACCCAACAGCGCACTCAATGCAATGAAATGGGCGCTTGAAGGCACCGGACTTGAAAATACTGATTTGAACTATGTCGTTGGTACAGGTTATGGTCGTGTAAACGTACCGTTTGCAGATCGCGCAATTACTGAAATCGCCTGTCATGCTCGCGGCGCTAATTTCATGTACGGTCCGTCGGTAAGAACCATACTTGATATGGGTGGTCAGGATTGTAAAGCCATTCGCTGCGACGAAAGAGGCAAGGTGACCAACTTCCTGATGAATGATAAATGCGCTGCCGGAACCGGTCGCGGGATGGAAGTCTTTGCAGATCTTCTTTCTGTATCCATCGAAGAAGTTGGAGACCTTTCATTCGATGTCGAGAAGGAACCTGAGCCGGTTTCATCAACATGTGTGGTGTTTGCTAAGACCGAGGCTGCCGGACTCTTGAGACAGGGCTGGCCTAAAAATCTCGTGCTTGCGGCATACTGTAACGCAATGGCTCACCGTGTTGTGACTGTTTTAGAGAGACTCGGAATGGAGAAAGAATTCGCAATCACGGGTGGTATTGCTAAAAACAGAGGCGTTGTCGAAAGGCTTGAGGGTGAGTTGGGATTAACGGGACTCAAATCAGATTTCGATACTCAGATTGCAGGCGCGCTCGGCGCAGCTCTTTTTGCCAAAGTACTTTACGAAAAGCAGCAAGCGAAATAGTAGCAATTAACCACAAGTTTCAAATAACTGAAACCTGGGAGAATTATGATCGCTAATTACGGTTATATGGACGGATCAGGTGAGTACTACATCACTATCGATACCGACAAGTGCAACGACTGCGGGCATCACGGTTGTGTTGACGCCTGTCCCAAAGGCATGTTCATGGTCGAGATCGATGATTACGACGATGAAGTTGCCTGCATTAAGGAAGAGTTTCGCAAGCAGATTAAGTACGCCTGCTCCGAATGCAAGCCGGTGAATGACAGACCACCGCTGCCATGTGTGACAGCCTGTACGCCGGGCGCTATTTCACATTCATGGTAAGTCGAAATGAATGTCGTAAAAATAACAATTGATAATAAAGAGTTGACCGTTCCGGATTTTCTTTCGGTTCGCAAAGCTGCATTAAAAAACGGAATATACGTTCCCGGACTTTGCAGTCATCCGGAGTTGAATCCTTTCAAGCCGTTCAACTGGTCAGAGCAGGTGTGGCAGGGGAGTGTGAAGTTTGAACATGAAGGTAACCCCCCCCTAATAGCAGGGGGGGATGAGCGTTCTAATCCACCCCCGCTTGGCGGGGGGGGAATTGAAGGGGGGGGCGCAGAATCCGATTTTCCTCACTGTGATCTTTGTCTTGTGTCGGTTGATGGTGGTGAACCTCAAAGAGCCTGTACGACAAAGGTCGCTGAGGGTATGCAGGTCAGGACAACAGGTGATGATCTGACAAAAGCTCGCCGTAATTCACTCAGGAAAATCCTCGCCAATCATCCACATGCCTGCCTGACTTGCGCTCAACGTGAGGGTTGCAGCCGTACCGCCTGCAGCATGAACGTAGCTATCGAAGAGCGCTGCTGCGAATTACTCGGAAGATGTGAAATAGGCAAGGTTGCTGAATTCATTGGAATTCCCTCCGATACGCCTGCATACAGATCATCCGGCATTAAGCCAGTAATAGACGAGCCTCTTTTCGTAAGGGATTATGAGATCTGCATCAACTGTATGCGCTGCGTGAGAGTCTGCCGTGATATTCGCGGTGTTGATGTGCTCGGCGCTGTTATGTCCGATGGAAAAGTCCATGTTGGAGTTGTCAACGGTTCAACACTGAACGAAGCGGATTGCAGATATTGTACTGCCTGTGTGGAAATCTGTCCAACCGGAGCTTTACGAGATAAAAAGGGATTGGAGCCTTTAGTAGATGGAAAAGCTCCCTGTGTTGCAGCTTGTCCGTTACATATTAACATTCCCGGCTATTTAGACCTTGTTTATCAACGCAAACCATCCGAAGCTCTGAAACTGATCCGTCAACAGGCAGTTCTGCCCGGAGTATTGGGTTACGCCTGTTTTCATCCCTGTGAAGATGTCTGTCGTCGTGGTGAAGTTAATGAAACTGTGTCAATCTGTGCTGTTAAACGTTATGCTTCCGATATTGCCGGAGATGAGAAGGAAGAGATAACAAAACTGCCTGATACTGGAAAAAAGGTTGCCGTTATCGGTGGAGGACCCGCTGGACTCGCTGCCGCAGCCGAACTTTTACACTGGGGACATTCGGTTACGATTTTTGATAAAGATGAAAAACTTGGCGGAATGCTAAGGCAGACCATTCCCAAATACCGACTTCCTGATTCGGTAATCGACAGGGATTTGAAGTATCTCTTTGATCTTGGACTTGAGACCAGGCTTGGAGTGGCTTTTGGAAGTGAATTGACCGCCGATAATCTCATCGCTGAAGGTTTCGATGCGATCATAATAGCTGCTGGATTGTCGGAAGCCATGTCACTTAACATCACCGGAGAGCAGCAGGACGGAGTCACACCAGCGCTTAATTTCCTCCGTGAAAGCAATACTGGTGAAACCCGTAAGATGACTGATCCGGTTATAGTCATTGGTGGTGGCAGCGTTGCGGTTGATACTGCCATGACAGCGCTCAGATCGGGCGCTAAAGATGTGACAATGGTTTGCCTTGAATCGGAAGATGAAATGCCAGCATCCAAGGGTGAGCTGAAAGATGCACTCGAAGAAGGCGTCAAAGTCATGCATCGCTGGGGAATTGCTGAAATCCAAGGGAATGGAAGCGTTAAAGGTGCGCTGCTTAAATGTTGCACGAGAGTTTTTAACAGCCAGGGTAAATTCAGTCCTGAATATGATGAGAATGACACAAAGGAAATTCCGGCAGCGACAGTTCTGATTGCTGTCGGTCAGAAAGCTGATACTGATACTAAGCAGAATATCGTCAAAAGCCCAGAGGTTTTTATCGCTGGTGACATTGCAACCGGACCATCCAGTATAGTTAAAGCTATGGCAGATGGAAAAAGCGCTGCAAAATATGTTGACAAATTCCTGGGTGGGGAAGGTCATAAACAGACTCTCGAAACTCTGTTTGCGGCTGATCCAACCATCGGAAAAATTGAAGGTTTTGCTGAATTAGAGCGTTTAGAGCCTGAACGTATCAGCGCATCGGAGCGTTTAAAATCATTCGATATCTATGAGTTTACTTACGGTGATGATGCAGCGGTTGAGGAAGCGAAGAGATGCTTACGCTGTCAATTGCGTGCGACGCTGATGAAAACACCGCTGCCACCCGATCCCTGGCATGTATTTGATGAGGGTGTTCTATCAGAAGTTCCGGCTGCTGATGGTGTGATCATCCTCGCTGACGAAGGCAAGAAGACAGTGAAGATAGCAGGCGCTTCAGACATCAGGTCAGCGGTTCGGGATTTGCTGGATGATGGTTACTTCGCAGTTCTGTGCCGCTGGGAGCTCGATCCGATGTACACCAAGAGAGAAAGTGAGCTTTTACAGGCTCATTTACAGGCTTTCGGTGAGCTTCCGGGAACTGATGATATGGATGATTTATTTTAAAGTTACGAGTTTTGAGTTACGAGTTACGAGTTGCGACTTACGAGTGCCGTCAAACGTCCCGTTTGACGGTAAGTATAATCTGAAACAATAGATCGTATCAAATGTGATGTTTGATACCACATCTTATAATATGAGGTGTAAGAATGTCGGCAGAGATCAGTATTTCAAACATAGTCCTCCGCAATTTACGCAAGGAGGACCTTGATGACATTATCAAGATCGACAGCGCATCGATTGGATACATGCGCAACAATTATTTCATTCGTAAATTCGAGCGCATCTTCGGCGAGGATCACCAGTTGCTGATTTCGTTGGTTGCAACCGACCATAACCGCGTAGTCGGTTATGTCATGGGTGAAGCCAACACGGGTGAATACGGCATACCGGAGTCGGTTGCGTCGGTGGATACTTTCGGTGTTCATCCTGACTACAAGCGTGTCGGAATCGGCGCTTTATTGCTTGAGGAATACTGTGCGCTCGCTAAAAAAGCTGGAATCGAGCTGATGACCACGCTGATATCGGAAGACTATCCTGATATTGTGAAATTCTTCAAAGCTCAGGGCTTCAAGCAGGCAAAAATGATTGCGCTCGACCGCAGACTTTAACTGTGAGCGACAATCAGGAAGTAGTATCCGCTCCGACCGCTCCTGAAATCGAAGGCTGGGAAGTCAAGTATATCGGGGATGAACCGCGCCTTTCGGAGCAGGTGGAGTTATTCAAGGAGATCGGCTTCGAGGTGATGATCAAACCGTTCAATCCAAAGGAATGTGATGGATGCACGGAGTGCTTTGTGAATGCTGTGAAACCTATGAGTGTACTGTACGTGCGAAAGATATTTTGACAGGATGAACAGGATTTACAGGATATTTTTTACAAGCATTGGTGGGGCAGACATTTTTGTCGGCCACCAAGCGAGTTAGTTGTTTTCAGTAGGACAAACATTCTTGTTTGTCAAACAGAGTCAAATTTCAGGGGATGACAAGCAGAGCCTGCCCCTGCGTAGGCAGGGGAATATTTGTCCTACTGAACGTTAATATAAAGGAGTATTATAAATGAGAGCAGCAATTTTTTACGGACCGAAGCAGCCTTTGAAGGTTGAGGAAGTCCCCACACCGAAGCCCGGACCAGGTGAAATACTCGTCAAGGTGGCGGCGTGCGGTGTTTGTCATACCGATATGCATTATATCGATCACGGAGTGCCGACCTTCAAACCGCCTCCGATGATCTTGGGTCATGAAGCATCAGGTACGGTAGCGGAGCTTGGTGAAGGAGTAACCAAATGGAAGCTCGATGACAGAGTGCTGCTGCCGGCAGTGCTGTCATGTGGAGTGTGTCCATCCTGCCGTATCGGTCGCGAGAATATCTGTGACAATATGAAGATGTTCGGCAATCATGTCGATGGAGCTTATGCGGAATATGTGCTGGCTCCAGCTAAAGACGCTCTATCAGTACCGGAGGATGTACCTCTGATCGAGGGTTCTATCATTGCGGATGCCATTTCCACACCTTATCACGCAGTTGTCAACCGCGCCAAGGTCAAACCCGGTGACTGGGTGGCTGTATTCGGTTGTGGTGGAGTAGGTATTAACTGCGTTCAGGTAGCCGCTGCCGTCGGAGCGTCGGTTATAGCTGTTGACCTGATGCCTGAGAAGCTCGAATTTGCCAAGATGCTCGGCGCACAGGAGACCATCAATCCTGCCGAAATCGATAAAGGCAGAGTCGATAAAGCTATCCGCAAGATGATCGGTGACGGTGTGGACATTGCCTTCGAGTGCATCGGTAATCCGAAGACCATCGTTGACGCTTACAACACGATTAAGAAAGGTGGAACGTGCGTGGTGGTTGGATATACGCATCTTCCGGCTGAGATACCGGTCGCCAAGACGATGTTTTTCGAGCAGTCGCTGATCGGTTCACTCGGCTGTCGTCCGGTTGATTATCCGCGCATCATCGAAATGGCTCGCATCGGCAAGATTAAGGTTAAAGAGCTTGTAACAGGCAGCTTCGGACTTGACGGCATTAACGATGCGTTTGATCTGCTGCGTAATAACGATCCGAAGACACTGAGATCGGTGATAATTCCGTAATAGAAATTTCAATAGAACCTGAGAAGAAAACCGAATACTGGAAGGTATATTTAAGGCAGGACAGATGCAGCGGTTGTGACCTTTGCATAGAAGTCTGTCCTGTTGATGGCATATTCACACTTGCTGATGAGATTGGACGTAGCGGTTTTAAACCGATTATCGTGAATCAGGAAGGATGCACAGGCTGCCGGGTTTGCGAAATGCTTTGTCCTGATGTAGCGATCACTATAGTGGAAGATAAAGCTAATTAATTGGAACTTAAAACCTTGAAACTCGCAACTCGCAACTCGTAACTAAAGAAAAAACCATGAACTTTACATTCACAGAAGAACAGGAGATGATCCGTGAACTCGGTAAGAAGTTTGCGGATGAAGAGCTTCGTCCCCGAGCTATGAAGGTTGACGAAGACGGCGAAGTATCGCAGGAAATCCTCGACAAAATGGCTGAAGTTGGAATGACAGGACTACCGTTTCCTGAGGAATACGACGGCGGTGGTTTTGACGAAACCAGCTATTGTATTTTAATGGAAGAACTCTCGAGAGGCTGCATGTCAACTGCGGTTGTGCTGGGAGGTCATGTCTCAATCGGGGCTATGGCGATCTACCTCGCAGGCTCCGACGAGCAGAAGAAAAAATGGCTGGGTCCCATGTGCCGTGGTGAGAAGTGGGGAGCGTTTGGTCTAACGGAACCGCAGGCAGGCTCCGACGCCGGCGCTCTCAGGACTACTGCCGAGGATAAAGGTGATCACTACCTGCTAAATGGACAGAAGACTTTTATCACCAATGGTGGTATGTCAGACGTTTACTCTATCTTCGCAGTAACGACTCCCGGAGCAGGAACGAGAGGAATCTCAGCCTTCGTTGTTGAAGCTGATATGCCCGGTTTTTCGGCAGGCAAACCTGAAAAGAAGATGGGTATAAAGGGCTCGCATACGACAGACCTGTTCTTCGAGGATATGAAGGTGCCTAAAGAAAACCTCCTGGGACAAAAAGATCGGGGCTTTGTTGTGGCTATGAAGACACTCGACGTGGGACGGCTTTCAGTGGTTGCGATTTGTCTCGGTGTTGCTAAAGAAGCTCTTGATCTGTCAATCAAGCATTCCAAAGAACGTGAGCAGTTCGGCAGACCCATTGGAGATCTCCAGGCAATCAAGTGGATGCTCGCAGATATGTCATCACAGGTTTATGCGCTTGAGTCTATGCTTTACCGTACAGCCTGGATGTGCGATAACAATATTCCTTTTACACGGGAAGCGGCAATTTGTAAGCTTATGGGATCTGAGGCTTTAGGCAACGTGGTTGATATGGCAGTTCAGATCCACGGTGGAATGGGTTATATGTCCGAATATCCAATCGAGCGTATGTACCGCGATGCAAGAATAACGCGAATCTTCGAGGGAACGAACGAAATTCAGAGGTTGATAATTTCGGGAAATCTCTTAAAGAAAGGCAAGTTTTAAGTTATAGTAATTCCGTCACGTGGGGACACGTGACGGCACTATTCTTTTGCAAACAGATTTAATTTTGGAGGGGAAATGTTATCACCAAAACGCGTCATTATAGCGACAATCTGCGGTTTTATCTTCGGTCTGGTTTGCATGATGCTCGCCAGTTCCAATCCTGATGTAACCATGCAAATTCCATTAGGCACCAAGCTATCCATTTTATTCAGTCGCGGGATAACAGGATTTATGATCGGCATCAGCGCCATCAAGCTCCGGTGGTGGCTGCATGGTATCGTAATGGGCGCTATTGGATCGATTCCGATGATGTTCCCGACAATGGAAAGTCCGTCAATTATGATCTGGACACTTATTATGGGGTTAATCTATGGATTTCTTACGGAGTTGATTACCTCTATACTATTCAAAGCCAGATGAGTTAGTATAATACAGGCGCTCCAATCTCTTTTGATGGTGAGACTTCTAATACCCCCCCCCATACTCAAAATTATCGTCACATCGTCACAGAATCGGCGGAAAGCCATAAGGGGTAAGGGATAGAGGGTGTGACGGAAATGTGACGGAAATGATGATAATGAGAATATTATTTCAAAGAGAGGACTTGTAAGTAATTACACAACCATAATTTAATAAATATTTAGACAAAAAACAACAAAAAAATTACGATATTCATCAAAATACTGAACATTTGTCTTATATAAATAAAAGATACCTATTCTTTGAAACTTTCAAACTTGTACTATTTAATTAAGTGTATTAAAGCAGGAACATAATTCCGGTAATTACGTTAAAAAGGTGGATGTACTATTTTTTCTGTAATTTAATAGATAAACAATTTTGTCGAGGGATTACAATGATTTACACAGCGCGTCGAACCAACAAAAGGTTCTGTCTTGTGGTTGCTCTTTTACTGATAGGTTTACTACTTACAGGACAGAATGCCTATAGTAGTCTTAATGTTACAATTGCGGACTATGGATTTAGTTTCGGTAATTGTAAGCGTCTCAATGGCGTCAGGTTGAATATCTCCGATAAGGGACTCGAGTGTGTTAACGGAGTGAACCTGACACTCTGGAAGCCGAGAGGCAATCCTGATGCAGTAATTAACGGAGCTGCATTAGGTATTGTCGGTCCGGGCGCTGGAGAAGCTATAAACGGAATTGCTATTGGTCTTGTAGGTGTTAAAGGGGGAAAGTTACGAGGTATTTCAATAGCTCCGGTTGGAATAGCATCGGACGAAGTCTGTGGAATTGGACTTGGAGGTATTGGACTTGCAACCAACGAAGTAAATGGATTTGGTATTGGAGGAATTGGCGTTACCGCTGATAGAATTAATGGTTTTGGCTTTGGTACTATAGGACTCGCTTGTGATGACATCAACGGTATCGGTATTGGCGGTATAGGAATTGCAGCCGATGATGTCAGAGGTGTTCTTATCGGTGGTGTTGGAGCTGCTTGTGATGATATGGTGGGATTAGGCTTCGGTTTAATCGGTTTGGCTACGGATGATTTCTATGGCGTTTCAATTAGTGGTATCGGTTTAGCCAGCGATAATATAACCGGGATCAGTTTTAGCGGTGTAGGTGTTGCAGGAGATTGTATCACAGGTTTTTGTGTCGGTGGTATCGGTATAGGCGCTAAAGAATTGAAAGGTGTTTTCCTGTCCACTTGTGGTATTAAATCACGACAGATGACAGGATTTAGTATGAGCGGCTATAATGGCGTCAAAGGTGTGCAAAAAGGACTTACAATAGGTATTATAAACTATG
>JAIPJL010000105.1 GCA_021734165.1 bacterium
TCGGTCTTCTGGTCGTAATAGTATGAAGCGCCGCTGGGATAATCATCATGGTCACGCACAATCCACTGTACCCTACTATCAGGGCCATAGCAGTAGAGTTCAGTGATCGGTTTATAAATCTTATCCGCTATGGTTGCAATCTCACGTGCAATTCGCTCAGTCCCCTGATGAAAATGTACTATGGCATGTTCAGACTCAATGGTTTGCCAAGTCAGTTCAGGATGATTGTAGTCCACGAATTGAGCATTTAAAGTCGATGCACTTATGAGAAAGAGCAATGTTACTAAAAAAGCAGTTCTTATGTTGTCAGTTAAGTTCAAATGTATTGATTAGGGCAGGCTCTGTCTGCCTTTCCTTTCAAAATAATTCTGTCTAATATCATTTATTTCACCACCGCAATCTTAACTACTTTAGTATCCGTCTTGCCGCTGCCATCAGCTTTAACAACAGCCACATAAATACCGCGTGCAATGTCATCTAACTGCCAGACAATTTCGTGATTCAATCCGGCTGCCTGCTGAGACCGGTTGAAGCTCTTTACTTTTTCCCCCATAATATCAAAGATATTGACGTTAACATCAGCGTCAAAGTTCAAAAAATAACGGATGCGTGTTTCTTCAGTTGCCGGGTTAGGCCAGTTATAGCATAAATCTTCCGGCATTAAAACCACAGCGCTTGCAGGCGTGAACGGTGTTGCAGGCTCCCAAACAGCATTTGAATGATCGTTATCGCGGTAAGGCTGTCCCCACCATACTGAAGCATCAGCGTTGCTGTAATCAAAGTCGTAACCTTCAAACGTTTTATCGGTTACCACCAATAACTCCAATCCAGGTTCATCATCAAGCTGGCAAAGCTGCATGTTAAAATCATAGCGACCGATTGGCGCTACCATTGGGAAACCGTTTAACCTCTGACCATCCATTGTGTAACCATCAATCCATTCGATTTGCTCGTAATCAGAACCGCTTGTAGTTCTGCAAATAAATTCAAGTTTCTGATCACCGTTAAAATCACAAATCAGTATATCGCCTAAGATGTTAATATCATTAAAATTTGAATACTCGTTTCCGCTCAGATTAAAAGGAAAACCATCAGCTATTACACCGTTGGATTCGAATACGGTGATCATATCTCCATCAGCGCTGAATAGCTCAAAACTGCCGTTATTATCGATATCAAGCGGTGTAGGTGAAATAATATCAAATTGACCAACAGGATCGATTTTAATCTCTTCAATGGATAATGTACCATTTAATAACGGATCATGAACAACAACGAAATTTGGAGGACCTATAAATGTTGATTTATAGATAAAATCCTGATGACCAGATTCATCAATATCAACAAGACGATTGTTCATGAACGGATAAGTAAGGAGGTTGTTCTCATCAAACTCAAGTGTTCCAATATTACTTAACTCCATATTTTGCCATAAGTACAAATTATCCACTGCACCAATCAGGAAACTATCAGATATTGCTGTACCGTATCGATGGATGGAACCGAGTTTTGTGTCAACCGACAGAGAACTTATTCGAGTTAAATCGTTGTTATAAGAGCGTATTTCACTCGTGTACATACCCGGGATAATAGCGAGAAGAACAGTTCCGACATCACCCTCACCACCGAAAGCAAATTTAACCCCATCGTTGGGAACAAAACCAGTCAGTGAATCAAAAGTTGAGAAGATATACTCACCAAGTAGTGATGTTAGAGCGTTGAAGTTAATACGACCTGAACTTATGCCCAGCCAGATAATGTCATCGACATGATCACCGTTTATATCCCGTATGGTAGGATACCCATGTATGCCTGTCCCTGATTCTATTATTCTATCCAGTAAAACACCGTTTCCATCATAGAATTCAATCGTATCGTTCAGCGCAAAGAGCACAAATTCCTGATCGTCCAGATTTCCATCAAAATTCCCAACAGCAAGTTTCACTCTACCGAGATTGTGTTCTATCGGATTTGCAAAGTAATTTCCTGTTCTGGTAAAACTAAAATTCATTACTGTATCGGCTATTGAGAAATTACCGATAGTGATCCCTGTGAAAGCTCCTGAATTAGCGCGGCTGTTAGGGAATGTACCTGCTCCGAAAGTGACAGCATCGCGTTTATTGGCGTTTTGGTGAGCTTCGTTATTTTTGTACCAGGCATCTTCGAAAATGCCGTAATCAGTGCCATAACCAGCGGTAAGGAAAGGATAATCTCTGCCGATGTCCTGAGCGCCGTCAGCCTCTTCGAGGTCTAAACCGCGATGTCCTTCAACGCTGTTAAAGCGTCCGTCGGGTATTAAAGGCAGCAGCTTTTCATCGACATGCCAGATCAGAATCCCCGAACCAGGGCTGTCGAAATCGAGGTTATCAGTGCGTACAGGCACCCTGAAATCAGGGTCCGTTCGCACAATATCGACGGAGTAATCCTCTTTAAGGAACATTCGATTGCCGTAATTATCATACAAGACAGCAACCGAATCGTCCTTAAACTCGCCCACAGCACTCCGGTAGCGAGCCTCAATCAGGAAGTACTCATCCTGAGTGATATAGACCTTAGCGGTTTGGATAGTATCACTTAAACCAGGTAGTTCAAATCCACGCGCCGAAATAGAATAGTCTCCAGGCAGTAATTCAACCGGATCAAGCCAGCCCATGTAATGTCTTGACCAGGCATCCACTGGACCGGGGAGAACACCGTAGAAATTACCGAAGCCGCGATCAAGAAGGCTCCATTTACCGACAACGGCATCACCGCTATCTCTATCATAGAGAGCAGGTAATCCAAGCCAGTGTCCGAAGAGGAAAACGACAACTCCAGCCATCGATATCTGCACATCGTCGTGTGATTCGGTTTCAGGGAGGATTAATCCTTCCGTAATCAGACTGTCAACGCCATTATCGCTTACAGGGATTCCTTCATTCAAACCGATAAGCTCGAAGTCCTTTCTGACCATCCAGGCAGAAGGTATATCGTGAGGAGTTGCAGTAAATCCGAGATCAAACTCAGCTCCCGAACCAGCATGGAAAACTACAATTAGATCGTAATCTGCCCATACGATTGCCGCATCAGAATCCGCTGCAGCAACTGCATCTCTAAACAGAATTGAAAGAGTACTGTCAAGATGAGTCGGATCTCTTTCAACCGGATAGTTGTAGTTATACTGCCACATTTCCTTTGGCAGCAGATATGCTTTCTCGTTTCCAGTTGGGTATATATCCCAGGTGAAATCAATGGCTCCGTTAGACATTTCCTGCCAGTAGAAGCGGTTGAATTCAAGCATGTCACTAAAGTAGTCAGCATCATGCGGAGGTGGATCGTAGTAAACACTATCCTTGGCTGTGTAATCGAATGAGCCGTCACCAGTAGTAGTGGACAGAGTATCCGGTTTGAACTCGACTCTCAAAGCAAGAATGTTGAAAGTGCCGCTTCTGCGAGTGACGTCTGATTGAGAATCATCCATTGATGCAATTCGCGGATGAAGCAGACGGAGTTCACCTTGTGACGTCTTCGTAATTGCTGTCAAACCAGTGTTGGATGTGGCTAACAACAATATCAGAACAACACCGGATAAGCTGAAAACGCTCATCCCTTTGATCCCCCCCCGCAAAGCTGGGGGGGAGAAGTGAGGATGGTTCAAATGATATTTAGTTGATCGGTAGATTAACTAAATCCTTACAGCGCGATATTCAGCGATAGTCTTGTTGTGCGATTTTGTACACCGGTTCCAGCTTCACCGAATGTGTAGCTGAAGTCAAAACGATACGCAGAAACCTTGAAAGAAGCGCCGAATGTGTAAGGTTTCAAAGCGCCAAGCTGATCATTCCAGTAGCCGAAGCGCAACGCTACCAAATCCTGATACCAGTACTCAAGACCTGTATTGTAGATCATGTCGATAAATACCGGTTCGTCGGTCCATGCTGTAAAAAGCGCAATAAAGAACGGATCGGTTTTACCGTTTGACAGCTTGCGAACCAGGAGCTTATTCATATCAGCGCTCAGGGTCAGTTTGTTAAAACCGTCATCGATAAACTTCCAGGCTGCTCCAAACTTCAGATTGGTCGGAAGTGGATCTGCCTGCGCCACATCAATATAGGACACTTTCGGACCCATATTGGCGAGACACGCGCCAAGGGAAAGCTCCTTGTGCAGCAACGGATCGGTCATCTTGTACAGCACACCAAGATCGACAGCAAAGGTCGTTGCTGTACCACTGCCTTGTTCCTGACCAGCGCCTTTATCGGCAAGGTGACTGTAGATAAACTTGACATTTAATCCAAGTCCGAAGTTCTCGGTTACTGTTGTACCATAAGACCCTGTGATTGCGGTCTCAAATGTTCTGAAATAACCGAGCGTCTGACCAAGTTCGTTGGTGCGCGGGCTTTCACCTTCGTTGATGAAAACGACGTTAAAACCGACAGTGCCCCAGTCCTCTACGTAGTTAGTATAGCTGACAAAGTCGTAATAGAGATCGGGGAGCCGGAATTCCGGCAGCCAGTTGGTATGCATCAAAGTAAGTTCGCGTTTGTCAAGAAATGCAAGTCCGCCCGGATTCCACCAGGTTGCTGTAGCGTCATCGGCAACAGCCACGAATGCTTCGCCCATCCCAGCAGGTCTAGCGCCGGGGGCGATTAGTAGCCAGACACAGGTCGCTTCCGCGACGCCTGCTTCAGCGCTGCCCGCAAAACCAATAAGCAGAAGCGCTACTACGAGAAAGTGCAGGTTTTTGCTTAACATAGCCATCTCGTGATTTATTTGTTTGTTTTTTATTATTTTCAACTTGTTCAAAATGTTTAAAGAACTATCTACCAAAAAATATTGATCCAGTAATAAATTTCCAGGTCCAAAACTCAGCCCATGTCCTTCTGTCATACGCCCAATACCACTCGACCTTGGTTCCGGTAGTATCCTGAATATGAATTAAGGGATCGTTATTATTGTTGATTAAAGAAACAACGTTCTGATAGCAATTAATAGTGCTGAGAGTGTCTTGCATATTTCCGTAAACTTCCGCTCTCCAATACCATCCAACGATTGAACTGTCATTTAATGCTAAGATGGAATCCGTCCAGGAAAGCGCTGAAGTGAAATTCAACCCGTCGCGGATTCTACGACAAATAGCAGAATAAGCATTTATCGTGTCTTTTGCGACTTTGGGAATAGTATATAGATAGTCAGAAAAACCATTTTTATCGATTGCAAAGATTGTATTCACAGGTGCCAGATCTGTTTTAACAATTGCGGCTACATTCGGTCCAGTCGGAAGATTCCACACATAGAACATCATTGAACAGTCCTTGCCGGGCATCAGGGTATCCGGTATGGTCAAACCGACACCAGGATTTTGCCAGTAAGCGATCTCATAGTCTATATAGTTGCTGTCAATGGGCGTGATGTCATTTTCATAATCAAAATAACTATTATATACCACCGGCATAACCCATGTCTCCAAACCTGGTGATTGGTTTGCAATAGGAATCGGACTACCGGTTCTATTGCAGAGAATGAATTTTATTCTAAGCGTGTCGTTAACTCCTTTAACCAGTCCGGAATGATATGGGTATCCCATAAACGGCTCTGAACCATCGATATTTAATTGATAAGCATAAAAAGAGCTGTCTGGTATTATATCGTAACTTAAGTCGGCTGTTGACAACGGAGATGCCCATGATCCAGGATGATAATAATTAGTAACCTGTGGCATTGACGAAGCAGAAACCGGTAGATAATTTACTATCAGAACAGATAATAGAATAGTAAATATAAATAATACAGTTAATCTTTTCATTTTGCTCTCCTTACCTCTGGTTTGGTCTTCTAATTGAGGTTTGTTATCTGACATGCTTTCTGTACCTTCAACTCACTTCAATCCGTATTGTGTAACCGTTTTGAATTAACCTTAACATAATTCATCCATCCGTAATTAGCAACTTTTCAAAGAACATTTCTAGTATCTGACGATTGGCAGCATCCATTATGAATCAAGACAACCATATTGCGCTCGAAAATATTGATTTGGTATCAGTAACCAATCAAAGCGAAATTCATTGTTCAACGTATTAAAGCAATCCTTCCGAGACCTTCAGCACTGTTTCCAAGCTCGTCCCAGGCGATTACTTTGTAAAGATACACTCCATTACCGCAGACTCTTCCATCGCGGTCATGACCGTTCCAGTAAATGTCACGAATGTAGTTGGTATTATCAACTACAGTACCTCGGTAGTCCTGAATTTCTCTGCCACCGACGGTAAAAATCCTGATTTCATATTCAGAGATCTGACCCGTCACCCTGAAAGTCAACTCAGTATTGCCTCTCGAAGGATTAGGATAATTTAATACTCTTTCAACTGTAAAGCCATCCGATGCGTCGGTTACTTCTATCTCAATCTCAGATGAACCGATGTTATTGAAGCTGTCCCAGGCTTGTACTTCTATTGTGTGCTCACCGGCTGAAAGTGGTCCGATCTTTTTTTCAACGCTACCTGACTGATAACTGTTCAAATTATAACGGAAATAGGACGTCAGGTCAGCCGGTTTTCCTCCGTCAAGTATGAACTGAATCCCATGACCCATGGCTCCTGTAAGGTTCAGTCCAGATGAATCGGTCAGGCTTACAATCAGAATCGGTTCTGTTCCGACAAGGTCTCCTTGTCTGAATGCTCTGCTTCCAACGTAAATATCGATACTTGGAGGCTCAAAGTCAACTCTATCAGCAATTTGATTAGCATAACTTACAGAATCAAGGGCAATAACTCCGTCAATTTCATCATTATTGAAGTATGCAATCACTTTTCCAAGGCTGTCACCAAGCGAAACGTCACGCGGAACGATAAACTGACCGTTAAAAATACCATTATCAATGCTGAATAAACCCCTGTAAATTACAGGACCGCTCAGATTATAATAAAGATTAACGGATTCAGTTTGATAATGTTTCTTAATTTCCGTATCAACAAGTTGAAATTCAAGCTGTCCGTTGAAATTTGGATCGAGCGCTCCACTCAAGCTTTTAACCTGTCCTGAAACGCTTGAAACATCGAGCGGTAAAAGCGGCATGGGCATTGAAGAAATCTTACCTGTTCTTTTCGGAACTGCTAACTGTAATGCCGGATCACCGAGCAGATGATAATAAGCGCTGTTGTCTCTTTGATAAGCTCTCTTTGAAAATGCTAATGCATCGCCAAGTGTTATATAATTACGTTCATCAAAGATACACTGAAAGAAGTTTCTTGCGAGTTCATAATTTGGTGAACCTTGTGTTAACCGAGTTGATGCGATGCATCCAATTGCTCCACGGTTTTCAAGTGTTAGTAACTGTTCAGGAAAACTCTGAGACGACGGATCATCCCAATATGCCCAGTCGCATGTTAATGCTATATACACCGGTAAACGTCTTGATGGCTCGATACGCTGCAAATCACGCGAAAGAACGAATACATGCTCATGAGACCAGAGGGTAGGATTACCATGCCCCATATAATTTACCAGTAAAGTACCGTTGTTAATCATTTCGATTAGATCGTCACTGGATTGAGGCTTTTGTCTTCCCCAGGTGCGCTCATATTCAGTAAGATACAATTTTTCTTTCTGAATGTAATCCGGTAAGTACTGGTTACAAAGTGTTTCAGAATCTGCAATATGATAATATTCATGAGAGCCAGTTTCTCCATACTCATCATCCGCAACAATTGTTATCCTGTTCCGCCAAGGACCAAATTCCGGTTCTTCGGTGTAACCTATTACTTTATCAATAAAAGCGTTAACTTCATATTTGTTTGTTGCAGTTATACGAGCAATAGCAATTTCCGGATCAGGAACAGGAAAGGATCTGCTGTCATGTTCATAAGGAGTAAAGTCAACGAACCAATCGTCGGAACACATTGTAAGATTTTCATAAGGAGGCAGAAAGTTTTCAATAGCAGGGCGATCAATATTTCGGTAATTATAGTCTCCATCACCACAGAGAAGTATGTATTGCGGTGGTTCTGCCCAGTTATCAACCGCATAATGAATTAGATTACGGATTGCGCCCGGATCCAAAAGTCCACCTGAAAAGTGATCGTAAGCTTCTGACAATCTGATACGTTTTGCGGTTAAATGTTGTTCGCGATTCTGGTAATTTTCAATCAAAGGTTCAAGCACATCCCAATACCCGTCTGGTGTGAAGATAAGAACGTCAGCTCTGTTATTGACAGAAAATAGGTCATCAATATCAGATTCGGGTGGGAAGTACTCATTTAGTGGAGATGTTACTTGAGCAAGATTACCTGCATCAGCGATGTAATAGCGATGTGTATATGGCAGTCTTTGATAAATCGTAATGGTCGAATCTTGTTCTAAACTGACATTGTTATGATCGGTAATATCGAAAATCCAGCAGTTATTTACACTTCTGACGTGATAATCAACGTAGCCGGTGTATTCTATTCCTTCAAAAGCGCCGGATTGACTAAGGCTGCAATAACTTTCAAGATCAAGCCAATCGAAAAGGGCTTGCATACCTGTACGAGTTTGAGTAAGCTTAATTGTATTGCGACCATTTTGCAGCAATGAACCAATGTTTTTCGGTATTTCAATATGGTTTAAAGGATCTGAATCTGAACCTGGAGAGATAACGGCTATAGAATCACCATTTAATGCAATTTCAATTATTGGTGTACCGTTTGGATCTATGTCGGCGATTCTGATTCTCATTTTAGCTTGTGCTGAAGTGTCAGGATCTACAAGATCGATGTAATAAGATGAGCTGGAGACGCCGTCAAATGTGTATCCGTACCAATTTCGTCCGGAACCGATAAATCCGCTGTTGTATATAAAACGTTCAGGTTCAACATGCTGACGTATAATGCCTGTCATAGTGACTTTATCAGGAAACATCTCTTCTACCTGATACCCACTCATTCTTTTACCACCACCGCTTGGATCTATATTTAACCAGTAGTAGTTGTAATTCTCATAGTGATTTATGTCATAACGCCAACTTCGCTCTCTATCCTGAACCCAGCTACCGACGCCTTTACCATAAAAAATAATTTTATCACCTGATTGAAAAACTCCATCATCACCGTCATCCATATAAATAGCACACTCCATTAGTCCCAACGGCGCTGGATCACCGGGATCTAAGGGCAGCTCACCGCCTCCATTGCCAAATAATTTAATGTTAGCGGAAGCAATACCGTTTGTAGGAAGTTCAACGTCATTTTCAACCAATTCATCAAATGTTAAACTGTAAATGTTTTCCTGATCTATCTTAAAGCGATATAGATAGCCCTTGGGCCAGGACACTTCATCAAAATTAGATGTTTGATAGCGTCCCCATTCCCTGGCTTGTTCTGCATTTACAGCGAGTTTGCTCTGGAGATTGCTCAGTCTGACAGGTTTATAATCGGTTACTACTTCGCTCTGATTAAAATCAACTCTTATTTTAATCTGCTCAGCGATTTCAATGGTCGAATTTTGAGAATTGATATTTGCTGGATAAATAGGAATACGCAATATCTTAATTCCTGATAGAGACATTTCTTTAACTTGACCAAGTACGTCATTGTAAGCAGGAATAGAATAGATTTGATAGCTCTGGTTTTTGTCAGATTCAAGCGGTTCAAAAACCTTTATATTGCCTTTTATGGCATTTCCGGGCGTTCGACCGATAAGTCTGACTGTAGGTTCTGATACCGGAGGAACAGCTATGTAGGCATAATATACGGGCAGTATCGGTTTGCCTGGTGAATATATATTATCACCACCGTCTAACTGAAAGCGTATTGTCTTGTCATTTTCAACTTGACTAAGGAAAACAGGTGTGTACTCCACCGTTACACTGCGAGTGTCAGAAACAGCTACTGAAATTCCAGCAAACACGTTTCCTGAAAGTAAGATAAGCGATGCCAGTACAGTCAATTTATATGTTAAGTTCTTTTTCAAAATCTCTTAATTTAAACGAAAAAATCCGGGCAGATGCCCGGATAATACGGAGTAATGGGTCATCTGGTAAAACCTTTATAAACAATCCAGAAAACCCTAACAAAAAATCTGTACTAATTCCTCCGTTGTGTTTAAGTATTATCAGAGATAAAACAGTATTTCCTAACAACGTAAATTTAATCTTTTTTTAACCGTTTGTCAAGTATTAAAAGGATTCAGCTTCATCAATCAACATAATTGGTATATCATTCTCAATCTTATATATTAAACGACATTTATGACAGGTTAGTTTGTCATTATCTTTGTCATATTCCAAATCTCCTTTACATTTTGGACAGGCGAGAATTTCAAGCAGTTTTTCGTTCAGCATTTTAACCTCCTTCAACTGTTTATTTTCTTTGAAAACTGTCAGGCGAGGATGCCTGGCGCTACTAACATTGAAGTTCCGTCGCATATCATCACGTGACGGAATAACAATGAGTTACGTGTCATGCGAGGACACACGACAACACTCAACTGTTTAATTTTTTTCCTAAATTATCCAGTCTTTGTTTAAGACCTTTCGGCATTCGCTTCACTTTACCCTTTCCATCCGTAAAACAATGTGATGTTTTTCCAGTGCATAACGGTTCAGGTTCACCTTTACGGAAAATTGCATACCTGAATGCTAATCGACTATGTCCCCAATCACAAGGGAAGACTTCTACTTCAAGATTATCGTCATAAAATGCCGGCTTAATGTAATTTATATTTACCTCGATAACAACCAAGGCATAACCTTCGTCTTCAATTTCAAGATATGGACGGTAGTATTCCCTTACCCAATCAGATCGAGCAAGCTCAAAATATTCAAGATAATTCACATGGTACAACAAGCCCATGCGATCAACTTCACTATATCTAACTTTTACTGCAGTCCTGTGGTTCCCTGTTATTCTTCGATCCATCTTCCAATCTTCATATATTTATCAATCCTTGCTTCGATTCTTGCTTCCGGAGTCATACCATTTAGCTCGATTATGGCGTCATACACTATTTGAGAAATATTCTGAGCGACTCCTTCAGGATTGTTATGAGCGCCACCGAGTGGTTCATCAATAATTTTATCGATAACATTATGTTCTAACAAATCCTGCGCTGTAATCTTCATTGCGTCTGCTGCTTCCGGAGCATGTGATGCATCACGATACAGTATAGAAGCGCATCCTTCAGGGCTGATTACCGAATAAATAGAGTTCTGCAGCATAAAAATACGGTCTGCAACTCCAAGAGCAAGCGCTCCTCCAGAGCCTCCTTCACCAATTACGACGGCTACAATTGGTACTTTCAAAGCAGCCATAAAGGAGAGATTTTCAGCTATTGCAGATGACTGACCTCTTTCTTCGGCTTTATCACCAGGATAAGCGCCGGGGGTGTCGATTAAAGTAATGACTGGGAGATTGAATTTCTCAGCGAGTTTCATAACACGTAAGGCTTTACGGTACCCTTCAGGATGAGGCATGCCAAAATTCCTCATCAGATTTTGCCGTGTACCACGGCCTTTTTGATGACCAATAATAACAACACTTAGGTCCTGCCAGTGCCCGATACCGGCGATAATTGATTCGTCTTCTCTGAAATTGCGATCACCTTTTAACTCAATAAAATCGTTAGATATATAGTTGATATAGTCTAATGTATAGGGTCGGTTTGGATGTCTTGCCAACTGAACGCGCTGCCATCTGTTTAAATTGGAGTAGATATTCTTGCGCATTTTCTCCATTTTTTTACGCAGGCGCTCGACCTCTTTTTCCATTTTAACTTCACCATCACATGAGGCTTTTTCTAACTCGTTTATTTTATCTTCGAGTTCATGGAGTGGTCTTTCAAAGTCAATAGTATGTCTTTTCATTCAGCGTTTCACCACTAATGTGCTAATCTTACGAATAGATTTTCCAAATCTTCGCGGTGACAGATATTCTAAGGATAACAGAGGTATCTGTCCTTCAGATTCGGAAACAACATTGCGATCAATTATTTTAAAATTAATCTTTACCTGACTGCCTATTTTACTTACGATTTCAAAAACACGATTGTGATTAACTTCATCATAAGCAAAGATTACTTCTTCTATTTCCTCTTGAGTAATGAGTCTTGACACATCATTTTCACCACCTAACACCGGAATGTCATCAATTAGACTGCCGATGGTTGTTTCTTCAGGATCAATAAAACCCACAGGAGCATAAGGAGAATTTTTATCCATTTTTAATTGATTGATTACCTTTTGTCCGGTTTCTCCAACGCCAACAATTAAAGTTCGTCTTTGGTAAAACCTTTGCCACGCTATAGTTGTACGCAAACGGCTAAGTGCTGCCCTCCACGACCAGATTGCGGAAGTTCCGACGACAAGAGCAAATATGTTGACGTATCTTGAATACGCAAACTGCTTGAAAAAAAAGGTAAAACTACTGTTAATCAGGAATCCAAGTCCCATACCCCAGATTAATGGACGTACTTGACCTCTTTGGCTGCTATAAGCTCCAAATCCAATCAGACAGAGTACCCAAACGGTTGCTTCAACTGCGATTGAAAAAGCAACAGAAGCATTCAAACCAACATTTCCCCATCTTGTCCACCGACCACCTGCGATTATCAGCGCAATGAAAATCCAGTCGATGAGAGGCCAAAATATTCTCAGCCAAATTTTTCGGATACGTGCTGCATTCCCTGCAATAAAGATACCAAAATTTATTAACCAGTGCGCTCCGTAAGGATAACGATTTCGGAAGTGTTTGTCAACAAATAAATGCATTGCGCCGTAAAAAGCCGCTTCTCGGTTAATATTACTGCGTTTTACAGATTCTCCTCTAAAATGAACTATCCTGGTTACTGGAGCATAGTGAATCTGCCAGCCGACTTCTTTCATTCGATAACACCAATCGATATCCTCACCATACATGAAA
>JAIPJL010000106.1 GCA_021734165.1 bacterium
CAGCAATAGATGGTATAATGGTTCGCGAAAAACCTGCCGCTTGTTTCTACATGGGAGCTTTCTTTGCGGAGTCGCTGATTCTCGCTGAAACTGGGAACCATATCGGAGCTATCCAGATAGCCGGAACCGCCATGCCGACACAGCTTCCCTTCTTTGTTGCGGCTTGCGACTATACTCTGATAGGAGAGGAATTATTCGCGGCATCGGCTTATTTGTCGGGTGATCAGCAGCAAATTGCATCCCTTCGAGGACAGGACGTTGGAAAAGCGATTGCGATGGGCGCTATTGCGCTGGGATCATTGCTCATTACCCTGGCAACCTTCACGAGCCAAAACAGTATTATCTGGAAGCTGTCCGATGCATTTTCGCGGTTGTTTGCGATGAATTATTAGTTGGGTTTTAAAATGAAGATCACATACGATTCAGAAGTTGATGCTTTGTATATACGTTTTAACGAGACCACGGTTACAACAAAAGAGTTAGCGCCAGGGATTGCTGCTGATTTTGATGCTGATGGGAAACTTGCGGGGATAGAGATACTTGACGCGTCAAAACGCATTGGCAGACGCAGCATATTTCAGCAGATTATCCTCGAAGATCTTGTTTTTGCAGAGAACTAAGAATTTTTCCATTTATTCAGGTTAAGCAGCTTTCCTGATAACTTTCAGGAGCGATGCATTACTACGATGTTTAAGATGAAAAATCAAATGGAATTAGTGGAAGTGACTTAAAATGAGAAAAAGCAAAGAAACGATTTTATATACCCTTCTCTTCGCTGCTGTTCTTGCAATCAGCTTGAACGCTTACGCTGAAGAGGAAACGGAAGCGGTTAAGGATAATTATTTCTCCCGCATGTTCATCGCTCCGACCGGCAGAATGCTGCCGTCAGGAATTGTAGGGCTTTCATTCGGGGGAGCGTTCGCTACCCAGGGAGGCAAGGAATATCTTGGTCTGTTTTCGATTGGACTGGGGGGAGTTGCGGAGCTTGAAGTCAGTACAGCGCACCTGGTGTCTAATGTTTTCAGCTCCTCGAAATGGATCGGAACAACGGCGCTGAAGTTCACGGTCTATAATGGAAAACCTGAGACAATGCTGCCAAAGGTGATGTTAGCGTTTCGCAGCAATCGCTGGTCAAGTATCGAAGGATCAGGGTCGGATCTGGCAGGTCCCGCGGATGAGGATGGTAACAGTGGTATTTATAGCGTCGATTTTAAAACGCACATAACAAGTCTTTACTTATCAGCAACGTCGGAGCTTTCGCCAAAACTGTCCGTGAGCGGAGGTCTGGTTTGGCACGATGTTAGAACCAAAGACTTGTGGTATTACAGCAATAATTACCAGCCAACTGAGCTCGAAGATATGAAAAAGAGTGTTGTAGGCGCATTCTGTGGCGTTGAGAATCTCCTGAATCCTACAACATATTCTATACTTGAAGTTGGCTTGATTCCTGAGATCAGGTTTGACGAAAAAATGGAAAAGATGCATATCGGACAGCTCTGGTACTCAATGGTCGGAGTGCGTTTCTTTTTCCGCGAAATGACTGCGGTTGACGCCGGTATCAAGTATCGCAGCGACTACAGCGGACTTGCCGACGCCGAGATTGTGGTCGGACTGAACATCGGGATCGATATTGCTAAAGAGGTAGGCGTGAAGAGAAGGTAGAAAAAAATCGGATCACAGAAGGATTTGAATGGTGCAGAGTAATATTAAGGAATCACTTCTGTTTACCATTGAAGATAATTAATAGGGAGAATCAAATAATATGGATCAATGGACAGAAATATTAAAACGCGGATATGAGTCCAAAGAACTTGACTATAAAGCACCTTGCGCATGGAATTCGAAAAATAAAAAAGCAAGTTGTGAATTAGTTAAAGACATTTTAGCAATAGCGAACACATCAGGAGGTTGGCTTGTAATCGGTGTATCGGAAACAGATACAGGATGGAATTGGGAAGGATTAAATCCTGTTCAAGTAGCTTCATTTGCTACTACTCCTATTAATCAATTCATTCAAAGGTACGCTGATCCTCCTATTAATACGACAATACACATAGTTGAAGATGAAGGTAAAACCTTTGTCATTATTTCTGTTCCCAAATTTCCAGATACACCACATATATGTCAAAAGGATTTTCCAGATGTTCTACATACTACAGCACTTTACGTTAGAACAGATAACAACGAATCTGCACCATTGAAATCATCAAGTGACATGCGAAGTATAGTTGAAACTGCAATACGCAATCGTTCTGATACAATGCTGACTTCAATACGCTCAATTCTCGTACATGGTGTTTCAGAAGAAAAACCAGATGATGAAATACGATTTCAGAAACAAATAAAAGAAATATCTAATCACTGTGATGAACTGAATCCGCATCGTGATAAAGGATATGCATACTTGGAAACCATTATCTATCCTTCGGAGTATAGGGATGACCGCTTTGAGGTTGATGAACTACGGCTAATGGCTGAAAACGCAAGTGTGGATTATACAGGTTGGCCTTTTATTTTTATTAGTAAATCACGTCCTGATTATACTTACAACATCAACAATGGAATAGAAACATCAATTACTGACCCCGATGTTTTATCTCAAAGGGATGATCTTCATTTCTGGCAATTAAAAACATCTGGTTTGTTTTATATGAAGGAGTTGCTCCGTGAGGATAAGCGATCTTTACCATTCGATGAAGGTCGTGTTGTAGCATATGAGATTTTCTCAATGACAGCTGGAAAGATTGTAGATTGCCTAGTAAAGCTTTATGAGGGTAAAATTGATGATGAACAAGGAATACATCTCTGCTACACATTAAATGCAATGAAAGAGCGTTCGTTAGTCGCTGTGGAGACTCAACGATCTTTAAGACGTGGTTATATCTGTAAAGTTGATGAAATATCAAAAGCAGTTGTTAAGCCATATTCTGAATGGAAATCTGGCTTAATGGACAGTGCTCTTGAAATATGTAACCATGTTTTTAAATTGTTTAATTGGCAAGAACCAAACCTACATGAATCAAGAAATATGATCGAAAATATGTTTAAGAGGATTTATCCGTAGTTATAACGTGTTTTCGCTTAGCTTGAAACATGGCGGGAACGCATTTCGTAATAAGCAAAACATTCACTTTACATAAACATTCGAGGGCTTATGCGCCGCGAAATACCATTATTCATAACATTCATCGTCGGCACGATGCTTATAGTCGCGATGTTCATCCCGCGTCAGCCGTTCACCGACCTTGACCATCAATTGTCGGTCTGGTTTGACATCATTGCCGTCTTTGCCTTTGTGCTCGGTGGAGGCAATCTGATCAGGGTGCACATTGATAAGATCACGCGTAATCACAGAGACAAGATATACAGCTATGTGACTTTGATCGGATTTCTCGGAACACTGATTATCGGACTGCTCAAATTCGGCGGTGATCCCGGACTGAAAGGTAACTACATCGCTCCTGGAACTTGGTTCAAGTTCATCTATGACGCCTTCTTTGTACCGCTCGGAGCGACGATGTTTTCGCTGTTGGCGTTCTTTGTTGCATCCGCGTCATACCGGGCGTTCAGAGCAAAAACCCGCGAAGCTACGATACTCCTGATAGCCGCATTTATAATTCTTGTTGGACGAACTCCGCTTGGATATTACCTGACATACTGGCTGCCTGAACCGTTGCAGTTCCTGCACATCCCAAATCTTTCAAGCTGGATACTATCCGTACCCAATCTCGCCGGACAAAGAGCCATTATGATAGGAATAGCGCTTGGAATTATTGCGACATCTCTGAAGTTGATATTGGGGATTGAACGCAGCTACTTAGGAACGGAGAAATAAAATGCCAATCATTGAAAAAATGCAGTCAATTGATCGTCGGATAATATTTCTCCTGATAGCTCTTGCGGTTATTATTCCGATGCTGGCGAAGCTGGTTATTCCGGTGCGTCCATCACCGATTGTGCAGGCGATATTCGATAAAGTTGAAGCAATGCCTGCCGGTTCAAAAGTGCTGCTCTCGTTCGATTACGGTCCGGCAACAGTACCTGAAAATCAACCGATGGCTGACGCTCTCGCGCGTCATTGCATGATAAAAGGTCACAAGGTTTACTTGATAGCCGTTTGGGCAACCGGAGAAGCACAGGGAAATATTACTATAGAGACTGTGATCAACGGTGAATTTCCTCAAAAAGTATATGGACAGGATTACATGCAGCTTGGCTTCAAAGCAGGCAACCAAGGGTTGATCAATGCTATCTTCACTGACCTAAAAGGAATGTTCACCACCGATGCTAACGGGACCGATATAAATTCCGTTCCGATGATGGAAGGAATTGAAGGGCTGCCAGATTTTGATCTGATTCTAAGTGTTGCATCAGGTAAGCCCGGTCTTAAAGAGTGGGTTCAGTTTGCAGGTGATCGCGGAAATATTCCCATCTCCGGTGGAGTAACTGCTGTTGAAGCGCCATTGCTTTATCCATACTACCCGAGTCAGCTTCTTGGTTTAATGGGAGGTCTGCAGGGAGCGGCTGAATATGAAGCAATACTGGTAGCAACATATCCTGAATTTAAAGAGACCAGCAGCGGAGCTATGATTTTAATGGGACCCCAGACAATAGCTCACTTAGTGATTATAGCTTTTGTTATAATTGGAAATGTTGGTTGGTTCGTACTTAGAAACCGTGAAAAACGCGCAAGGATGGAGTAAATATGACTATTTCACAAATTTTCATTCTTTGGATAGGTGGAGCGCTAACGCTGATGATCTTCAGCTTCCTCTACAAAGACAATCCGTTCTACAAGTTTGCCGAGCATCTCTTTGTCGGTGTGTCTGCGGCATACTGGATGGTGACGGGATTCTGGACGACGCTGATGCCTAACATGGTTGGTTTCATATATCCACCATCTGCAAGATGGTTTGCTGTCGATCCTGCAGAAGCAGAGAGCGTAATTGCCGGTATGTATGAACTGCCAACCTACTGGAGAATGGGTCGTCTGCTGCCGTTGATCTTCGGTATTATGCTTCTGATGAGATTAACGAAAAAAGCATCATGGATGTCACGCTGGCCTATGGCGCTGATCATCGGTTACGCTGCCGGTACAAACCTGACACGTTACTTACAATCCGATTTTATCGCACAGATTAAATCGACGTTGATACCTTTGATTGTCTTTAACGATGGCAGTTTCAGTCTTGGTGGAACGATCAGCAACATTGTGATTGTTTTCGGAGTGCTGTCTGCCTTGGTCTATTTCTTCTTCTCCAAGGAGCATAAGGGCTGGTTTGGAGGTACTGCGCGCGCAGGAATCTGGGTGCTGATGGTCGCTTTCGGAGCTGCGTTTGGTTACACTGTGATGGCGCGCATCTCGCTCCTGATTGGAAGAATGAATTTCCTTGGACAGTGGATTGGAAGTGTATTTTAAAAATTCACAAGTTGGGTAGGGCGGACATTCCTGTCTGCCAGTATGTTTTCAAGTAAGTGAGTTTACAAGTTCTCGATTTCCTTGCTTCCTTTCTTACTTGCTCACTTGATTACCTGATTACTTGATTACTGAAATAATTAAGATGAACAAAAAAACATTACTTCTTTTAACCTCGCTCTTGCTATTGTGTATAACGACGACTTTTGCACAGAAACAGATGATGAAAAAAGGTGGGGTAAATATCGGACAGCCTCTGTTTATCGAGCCGTTTGTGCCTAATGTCTCAAATCCTCCCGATGCTGATGGCAGATCGATTTTGGTAACATGGAAGATTCCGTCAGGTGTGGTTGTTGATAGTTTTATGATAGAGCGTTCTGAAGCACGCAAACGCGATTATACTACTGTTGGGCAAGTTGCCGGTACGGATACATTTTTTGTTGACCATCACCGTCCCGATGCCGGATTAGAATTAATCGCCGGATATAAATATCAATACCGAATTGTAACATCTTCAGGAGGATGGCATTCGGGTTCGCTTCCTTCTAAAGCATTTGCAGCAAAACCAAAGCTGTTCAATGTTAAGCGAGCTAATGTGCTAATACTAATTGTGGTATATTTCGGATCTGTGCTGTTTTATATAAGAAGAACAAAGGGAGGCAAGTCACAGTTCGTCAGACAGATAGCTGGGATGCAGGCTGTTGAGGAAGCGCTGGGAAGAGCAACTGAAATGGGCAGACCGGCGCTGTATATCCCTGGTATTATGGACGTTGATAATATCCAGACAATTGCTTCGATGGTGATTCTGACAGAGGTGGCTAAAAAATGCGCTCAGTTTGATGTGCCAATAATTGTACCGCTTAACAGGGCGTTTGTAGTGCCTTTGGCTGAGGAATCAGTGAAGGAAGGATTCCTTAGATCGGGAAGACCTGATGCTTATAACCCTGATGATATACGTTACTTATCCGATGAGCAGTTCGCTTTTACTGCCGGAGTTGCAGGCATAATGAACCGTGAGAAAACCGCGGCGCACTTCTTCCTTGGAGCATTTTTCGCCGAGTCACTGATCGTTTCGGAGATCGGTTATTCAACTGGTGCAATTCAGATCGCAGGTACTGCGAATACTCACCAATTGCCGTTTTTCGTGGTGGCATGTGATTATACACTGATCGGCGAGGAATTTTATGCGGCATCTGCGTATGTTTCGCGCGAACCGCAACTATTGGGAACACTGAAAGGTTCCGATTTGGTGAAGTTATTGATGATGGGGGCGGTGTTTGTCGGTAGTTTCCTCAGTCTGTTTGGGGTGGATGCTGTTGCAAGGTTTTTTGGTGTATAAATTCAGTTTTGAATAACATGGATAAAACTTTACCAAAGTTCAATCTAAGTCAATTGACTCGAAAGCTGCTGTCAGAATCAGATCACGGTCAGTTTATTAAGAATGCTGCCGAATTGCTTTCGATTTTAGTAAACGCAAAGCGGGTCGAGTTTATGTTGCTGTCTGAAGATAAAGATAAGCTAAAGACAGTTGGTTTACTTGAGGAAAAGGGATTTACCCAGTCTTTAAGTGAGGTTAGAGTTATTGAAACTGATTTAGTAGATATTATAGAATCTCAAAAAATCGAGGTTCTGGATATTAATGATAGTTCTCGGATTTATCTACCATTGTTGGGACAGAAAGACGACCTTTTGGGATTGGCGTTGTTAGACAGAGACAAATCCGAGCTTATTACAGAAAGCGATTTGCACACTCTTGAGATCGTCAATGGAATGATTGGAATCACATTTGGCAATATAATTAACGCAGATTCCGCAATATTTGATCCCTTGACAGGTTTGTATTTAAAAAACCAGTTTGAAATCAGGCTTCAGGAAGAGATAATGCGTGTATTGAGATATAGTGAGATGCTGTCGTTGATTGCGCTTGATATTGATGATTTTAGAATGTTGAACAGAACTTATGGTAAACCACAGTGCGATAGTATTTTAAGTGAATTTGCGTATATTATAAACATGACAATTCGTAAGTACGTTGATATAGCCTGTCGATATGATGCGGATCAGTTTATGGTTATTCTTCCAAAATCTGATCTGAGTGGAGCAAAAACAGTAGCACAAAGGATCGTTAATAACTGTGAAGAATTTGATTTCACCGGACAGAAAGAACACCTGAAAGTAACCGTCAGCGCAAGTGTTTCGTTTTGTGATAATCAATGTTTAATGCAATTTGATGAACTTGTCAAGCAGGTAAACCAGATGCTGAAGAAAGCGAAAGATGAGGGCGGAAACAGAGTAGAAGTATCTGCCTGATTTTCATATCAATCTCAGAAACTGCACCAAATGAGAATTGTTGAAGAAAGCATTGATATATTAAAAGAATATGGTCAGGTTTCGATAGCCTTTGAAGTAAAAACCATATTTCAGGTAAAATCCCCTAATGATGGATTTAATGATTTTATCGAGAAAACAGTTGATGTTCCCTGGATAAAAGATTATGATAGTATTGAAGGACCTGTGCGATGGGTAAAACAGTGGGATATCTCAAATTGGGGGATCTTTTCAGTTTATAAAAATAAATTGAGAGTTGGTGGCGCTTGCGTTGCTTACGATACAAAGGGTGTTAATTTTCTCGATGGCAGGAAAGACTTAACCGCATTATGGGATATCCGCTTGAATCCTGAATTTCGGAGACAAGGGATTGGTTCTAATTTATTTCAGAAAGCTGTTGAATGGTCTCAAAATAAAGGTTGTTGTCAAATGAAAATTGAGACGCAGAACAATAATGTTCCGGCCTGTCGTTTTTATGCTAAGCACGAATGCAGACTTGGTGAGATCAATTTCCATGCTTATAAAGGATTTCCTGAAGAAATAATGCTTGTTTGGTACAAGAGCATTTAACATACAATTTAAGGTTAGACTTATGCATCACAAAAACTATCACTGTGTTAAGTGCGGAAATACTGAATACGAAACAGATGAATTCAGGGCAACAGGCGGAATGTTAACCAAGATATTTGATGTTCAAAGCAAGAGATTTACAACGGTCACCTGTACTCGCTGTAAATATACGGAGATCTACAAAGCTGACAGCAGCATGCTTGGGAACATCTTTGACTTCTTCACAAATTGATGAAGTACAGGTTTTCTTAAGTTGAATTAATAAGGATATTTATGTCTGATGAGTTTAAACCGCTGGATGCGGATATTACATATCTTACACTAAGCTATGCTACACGCATGCTTGCATCAGAAACCAATCTCGATGAACTGATTCGGATATCTCTTGTAACAATAGCAGATTTTGCGCATTCCGATCAAGTTGAGTTTCAATCTATTGACTGGGAATCCGGTATTTCCACCATATTGGGAATATATGAAAAGGGTGAAACCAGGATGCATGGAGAGAGTATCAACTTTAAAGAGGCGCCTCTTGAGCAGTTGATCGAATCCAGGCAGTTAGGAAAGCTGATTTCAGTTGACGGAACTGAAAAGCTTTTTCTGCCCTTGGTTGGCTCCAACAACAGCATGATCGGTTTAATCAGTTTAAATTTGGATAATGACAAACCATTGCTTGAACTGGAAATGCAGATACTTGTAATATTATCAACGCTGATTGCCGTATCACTTGAGAATACAAAGTTTTACCGGTTGGCAATGTTCGACGGTCTAACGGCTTTATATGTAAGGCGGGAGTTTGACGCCAGACTTGCAGAGGAAATGGCAAGGATATACCGTTATGGTGGTAATCTTTCCATATTTCTCGCTGATATTGATAACTTCAAGCATTTCAACGATACCTACGGACATCTTCAAGGTGATATGGTTTTGCAGGAATTAGCAGGCATTCTGAAGGATTCGCTTCGTAGGGATGTAGATATTGCCTGTCGTTTTGGTGGTGAGGAGCTTGTTGTCATCCTGCCTAACTCAGATGCAGAAGCAGCATATAATCTGGCGGAGCGTTTTCGTCAGAAATGTGAAGAATTTGACTTTCCGGGACAGTCCAAACCGTTGAAAGTCACGGTAAGTGTTGGTGTGGCTTCCATTAACAAGGAAGTTCACCTTACAAAAGAAAATTTTATCTCGACGGCTGAAAAAATGCTTAACAAAGCAAAGGAAACAGGTCGTAATTGTGTTAAATCATGGGATGGAGAATAATAATGCCAGAAATCTCCGGGTTTGAAGAGAAATACTCATTTCAGGATATAAACGATGCAGCCAGCTTTATTGCTGTTGAAACCGATCAGAAAAAGCTGATACTATTCGCTTTAAAAAGCGTAGCATATTTAGTAAGCAGTGAGCGTGTCGAACTTTTGACATTAACTGAGGATTTTAAGTCCGTCAGAAATTCATCTATACTTAGTAAAGGCGAAATTTTTACTGAGGGTAAAGGTTTTACGCTTGCGAATACTCCTTATGAAAAAATAATAAACAAGCCGGTTATGGATGTAATATCAATTCCTGACAGTCCGGAAAGATTATGTCTGCCCATTATTGGATCGCGTGAAATAGTTACCGGTCTTCTTACAATGGAAATAGCTCAGGATAACCCTCTTAAAGTAAGCACGTTAGATCAACTGCGGATGTTTTCAACGATGATTGGAATAGCGCTGGAGCGAAGTAATTATTATCATCTCGCGGTTTATGATGGTCTCACTGGTTTATATAATCGACGTCAGTTCGACATCAGACTAAGAGAGGAATTATCAAGGATCACTCGTTACGGAGGTGACTTGGGTCTGTTATTAGCTGATGTTGATCACTTTAAAAATGTGAATGATACTTACGGTCATCAGCAGGGTGACACTGTTCTTATTGAGCTTGCAGAGGTGTTTCTCATTACGGTTCGTAACAATGTTGATATTGCCTGTCGATATGGCGGTGAGGAATTCATTGCAATATTACCCAGCACAAATATCGAAGGCTCCCGCATCGCTGCGGAACGTTTCAGGCAGAACTGCGAGACTCATCCTTTCTCCGGACAGGAAGAACCATTAAAGGTTACAGTCAGTTGTGGTGTAGCTACAATTAACAAAGAGAGTGCCATTACACCCAAAGAATTCATCAGACGTGCTGACGAGATGCTCTATCAGGCAAAAGAAGGAGGTAGAAATCAGGTGAGAGTTTGGGAATGAGGATATATATTAATAGTATGCTTTCGATGATATTTATTAGAAATTTGGAAATCAACTCTTGAAATCAAAATCCCTTGGACGCGGATTATCAGCCTTGTTGCCTGATGCAGATACCGAAACTGCAGCAGGACTGCTCGATGTCCGCATTAAAGACATCAAACCAAACCCTCATCAACCTCGCCAGTCATTCGACGCTGCCGAGCTTGATGATTTGACCGCTTCAATCAAGGCAAAGGGTGTAATTCAACCGCTGGTAGTCAGAGCAAAAGCCGGGAAATATATCCTGATTGCCGGTGAGAGACGACTACGCGCCGCAAAACTGGCTGGGCTTAAATCCGTTCCGGTACGGGCGCTGGAGATCGAGGATGAAGCGGATATGCTGGAGCTGTCGCTGATTGAGAACCTGCAACGGCATGACTTAAATCCTGTCGAACTTGCCGAAGGCTACCGGAAACTACAGAAAACATGGGGATTGACTCAGGAGCTGATCGCCAAGCGCGTCGGCAAGGAGCGAGCCACAGTTGCTAATACTTTACGCTTACTTGACCTGCCTGAAAACGTCCTGTTGTCGCTTCGAAAAGGTGAGATCAGCATGGGACACGCCAAGGTGATACTGTCGGTGCAGGGAGCGGCTCGTCAAAGCGCTTTCTGGAAACGTGTCGTTAAAGATGGACTATCTGTCAGGCAGTCGGAAGAACTTGCCCGGACGTTTGGTGAACTCGCTGTCAAAACCACACCACTGAAGAAGGTGGATGAAACCGCTGAAATTGCTGCTTATAAAGATCGTCTGCGCCGTACGCTCGGCACAAAAGTCCAAATCCACAGGAAAGGCAAAAAAGGCTTCATCAGGATAGATTACTTCTCGGATGAAGACCTGCTAAGGTTGATCGAGTTGATTGAAGCGAAAGGGTAAATTCATTCCCTACTTCGTAGGTGGGCTATTTGCTGAAAGTTTACCTTGATCAATATATTTCGATAAAAGTCAAATCTCGTGTCAGTTTTCGGGAAAGCATCTGGGCAGTGAAAATTATCGTCACATCGTCACAGAATCAGCGGTAAGCCTTACCGGGTATGGGTTAGAGGGTGTGACGGAAATGTGACGGAAAGTGACGGAACGGTGACGAATTAGGAATTACGAATTTAGAATTATAGTTACGAGTTGCAAATTAAGTCGTAAGTTGAAAGTCGAAAGTCCAAAGTTTAGAGTACTGCCTTCAGGTTGCAGAAAACACTCTGAAGAGTGAACACGAAGTGTCTCTCACTCTGAACTCTACCTGATCAGCATGAGTTTTCTTGATTGATAAAAGCATCCCGTGCAGTGTCTATTGGGCAATCGTTACGGTGACGACTGTGGGTTATGGTGATATTTCTCCTCAGACGCCCTTGGTCAGGCGATAGCGGCGATACTGATGATATTAGGTTACTCAATTATTGCAGTTCCTACCGGGATCGTGGGAGTTGAAGTTGCGGGAGCAATGCGTCGTTCGTCGAGACAATCAAGGATTTGTCCGGGCTGTAAGAAAATAGGACATGACGAAGATGCGATGCATTGCAAGTGGTGTGGGGGGAGTTTGGATTAAATTTTCAAGTCCTGTGTTTAAAGTTATTTGAGTGAATGACAAGTGCTTATGAAAATAGTGGTGTAAAGGTGGTTTTGGATAGATGAGATGGAAGTAAAACTACTGAAACCTTGTATTTATTTCTTTCCTTCGTTATATTTGCAATGATTCTATCATTGGAGATAAAATGAGTCCACCGGTAAATTATCATTATGATAAATTTCCACCCAAAAACCTTGATTGGGATAAATTGATACCGCTGATAGGTCCAGCAAGCGCAGCGGTAGCCGCATTCGATAGTTTATTGTTTTCAATTCCAAACGCTAATATCCTTCTAAGTCCAATGACCACTCAGGAAGCGGTACTGTCATCCAGAATTGAAGGAACACAAGCAACTATGGGGGAGGTCTTGGAATTTGAAGCTGATGATAAGAATACAAAAATAGATGAAAGAAAAAGACAGGATATAAATGAGATAATCAACTATCGTAAAGCAATGCATTGGGCTGTAGAAAAGCTTAACGAATTACCTCTCTGTCAGCGAATT
>JAIPJL010000006.1 GCA_021734165.1 bacterium
AAGGCTTTGTCTTGATCCCTGCCAAAGGTGCCAGTTTCCAGATGGGCTCGACCGAAGGCTTTTCCGATGAAGCTCCGGTGCATCAAGTCAATTTCACTCAGGATTTTTGGATGGGCAACACCGAAGTTACCCAAGCCCAATATGACGATGTCATGGACGAAGCATTCGCTGAATATTTCACTCCAACTTGGCGTGAAACCTACGGAGTCGGTGATGACTACCCCGCCTATGAGCTCGAATGGGGAGACGCTGTGCTCTATTGCAATGCTCTCAGCGTTCGAGAAGGATTTGACACTGTTTATACTTACAGCACCATCAACGGTTCGCCAGGTGGATTGTGTGGACTCAGCGATGTTCAGACCGACTTCACCAAGAACGGCTACCGTTTGCCCACAGAAGCTGAGTGGGAGTTCGCCTGTCGCGGAAATACCGATAAAGATTTTTACTGGGGTAAAGACTTCGATCCCTATCCTGCCAGTGCCTCTGACTCAGCGGAAATCGGAGAGTATGCTGTCTGGAGTGCTAATTCGTGGAGCTTCGGGATTGACGATAACGATAACTACGGCAACCATCCGGTCGCTTCCAAGCTGCCGAACAGCTATGGCTTGTACGACATGTCCGGCAACGTTTATGAATGGATCAATGATTGGTTTGAAGACTACACCTCCGCTGCTGTGGTTGATCCTACCGGCGGTGAGAATACATGGCATTTTGTACGTGGAGGTTGCTGGGGAAATTCACCGACCTATCTGCGTTGCACCAACCGAACTTTTGACTGTCCGGGTTACTACTATGCCTACGTGGGATTTCGCGTCGTTCGATCTGTTCAGTAAGGGAAAATCATTTTGCAGACCCCCCATTTGAATCAATATGTAACATCCTTATTCTCGGTTGTGCTGATAGTTATTCTGTCATTTTCAAGTATAGGGCTGTGTTATGATCTGGCAATCAATGAGTTTCTGGCAAGTAATGCATCCACTGCAACAGATCAGGATGGCGAATATGATGACTGGATTGAGCTTTACAACTTTGGCTCAAGTGAGATTGTAGTCACTGATTTCACACTTACCGACAACAGGGAAAACCTTGACAAATGGACATTCCCAGACACTTCTATTCAAGCTGGGGCATTTTTAATTGTCTGGGTGGACAACGATGAAGAGCAAGCTGGACTTCATGCCTCATTCAAGTTATCTGCCTCCGGCGAAGAGATCATACTCAGCCATTCTGACGGTGCGATCATTGACTCTATCAGCTATCAAACTCAAAACACCGACATCAGCTTCGGTAGATTCCCCAATGGCACAGGTGCTTTTCAGACTATGCTCCCCAGTTTTGCCGGGATGAATTCATCTGAAGATCCACCTGATGAAGATATAACGGAATTGCTGTTTGACGCTGATGTCATTCATAAGTTTGAGCTACGTTTTTACACTGAAAACTGGCAGGATTCACTGGAATATAACTACGAAGCTCTCGATCAAGAGTTCATGCCCGCTCGCTTGGTGTACAACGACATAACTATGCTGGACAGCATAGGAGTTCGTTATAAAGGCAATTCTTCCTACATCAGATCTGGAGCAACTGTCAAGAAACCCTTCAAGTTCAAGTTTGATGAGTATATCGACGGTCAGACCTTACTTGGCGTTGAGCGTTTGAATTTCAGTAATAGTGTTAGTGATCCAACCTTCATGCGCGAGATGATTGGCTACAATGTCTCCAGCAAATTCATGCCTTCACCCCGAGCTGTATATGCAAACATCTTTGTTGAGGATGAGTTGATCGGGCTGTATATTCAAGTCGAACAGGTTGATGAGCTTTTCCTGAAGCGTTTTTTTGCCAGCAATGACGGTAATCTTTACAAAGCATCTGACGATGGAGCCACTCTGAAATTTATTTCCGATGATCCATCTGCTTATGAAGCGGAGTATGAACTTAAGTCAAATGAAAAGGAAAATGATTGGTCAGGTTTCATCGACATCCTTGATAAGTTGAACAATACTCCTGATGAATCATTCATTGAAGTGATGTCGGAATGTCTGAACCTTGACGGAGTGATTAGTCATCTTGCATTTAACATGGTTTTCTCCAGCTTCGATAGCTACACCGGCTCAGGACGGAACTTCTATTTCTATGATGATAGCGATACAGACCTGTTTAATCTGATCCCATGGGATCTGAATGAGACATTCGGAACATACACCAATAATTGGAATGTTATAACTACCGATGTCGTTAGGGTGTCAAATGCCGATGACCGACCACTCGTGCGGCACATAATGCAAAATGATTCGCTCAGGTCGGTCTATTTTGACCGGATCAGGGAGATGATCGACGGTTATGCATCGCTGGACACCATAGCTATGCTCATCGAGCGATACCAGCCAATAATCGAGGAGGATGTGCTGGCGGATGAAAACAAGCTGTACAGCAGCGAGCAGTTTTTTACCAATATAGATGATGATGTCAGGATTTCATTAGGTCAGGTAATTCCGGGCTTGAAGTCGTTTTCACAAGCGCGCAATTTCAACATCCTTGCCCAGATTACCGACCTCGAAGTTTTTCCCGGCGACTGTGACAACAACGGCGTGGTTGATGCACTGGATATTCTTCCTATCGGTGTGTATTTTCAATTTAACGGATCTTCGCGTAAAGACGGATCGCTGACATGGTCGTCCAATTCTGTGATGCAGTGGTACAACCTGCCTGCAACTTATGCTGATGCAAATGGTGATGGTATGGTCGATGAACAGGATGTAATTGGAATAAGTACAAATTGGGGAAAATCACACGAAATATCAGGTAGTTCTTACGAGATTGATCCATCTGACAGTACGTTATTGAATCGAAATAGAGCAGCATTTAACTCAATTTACATCTCGCTCTCTAAAAATAATGAAGCTGAAATTGAAATAAAAAATCTTCTCGACAACCTGTTGAGTTTTGAAAGTTACGATCCTGAAAATATGGTGCTCGGACAAAACTACCCTAATCCATTCAACTCATCCACGGTAATCAGTTTCTCATTACAGGAAGACCAGCCGGTTACTCTTGATGTTTTTAACTTAAACGGTCAGAAAGTTATAACTCCCTTGTTGAAGAAGCCTTATCAGACAGGTCAACATGTGTATCTTTTTGATGCCTCAACCCTACCCAGTGGAATTTATTTTTATACACTTAAAACGGCTGAAAGAAGTCAAGTGCGTAAAATGACTATTCTGAAATGAGTATTAGATTGAAATCAAAATTCTATTGTTTATGTTGAATAGTTATTCTGCTGGGCTGTGGGAGTAACTCCACTGAATCGGTGGTTAAGTCAACAACACAATTAATTCACACCTGATCATATCACTGTTTCAAAGGTGAACAGGCTAATGTAACTTGGAAATTTCTGGATTAACAGAGTCAATTTTTGGATTGATTTTTCAGAAGATTTATGACTCTACCGTTATTTCAATATCTGATGAAATGGAGGTTGAAGTCGGTAACTTTTTATACAGGATGCGATTGCATTCGTCAGAATAATAAATTCGGTCACAGTTTTCATATCAGGCGTCTCAACAGTCCATGGCTCAGGACTTCATCTAGTCATTGATCTTACTACGGTACTTTCTCTGTGTTTTTAGTCTCGGTTATGTTAGTACTGCAGGAGGGCTAATCACTGGGTTTGATTTGGGAACCAAGACTGAAAGTGGAACGTGAGGACTCTTGATTAAAGGGTAGGTATTTAAATCAACCTATGTATCTCGGAAAAACTATTCATTCACTTTCTTTCGCTAGTTCATCCGTATTCTTTCGCTATTCTTTCTCACCACAGCCATCTCTTTAAATATTAAGTTCTTATGAATGAGTGAATGAGAAGTCTCGATTTAGAAGACACATGACCCAAGCTCGGCTGCATCCATTCTGCCTGACAATATCTGCTTTGCTTGAGAAAGTGCCGTCCAATAAGCCTTCACGCCATTCATTTGCGATTTGGTTTTGCTTAAATCGTTTTTCATCAAGGGTAACATCATACCGCTTATTCGGAAGCCAAATTTCATGATCAGGGCATAAGAAATGGGAGACACCGTTTTCGATATCTCCCATCCAGTAAGGCTTCCGTCCAATTGGCTTTCGAAAGCCATACTTCAATTTGTCCCTTAGGAATTTGCGTTGACTTGGTCTGCCATCGTAATTTAGGTCAGATGAGATGAGCACGTAGGGATTTCTGCGGTTTGCAATCACAACCATTCGTGGAGCAAACACATACCAACTTCTTCGGAAAGCGATCATATAACGTCTTCACCTACTTGAAACCAAACACAACCGGAAAAACAACAACCACTACCAACGCCCAGAATGTATAGATCGGAATATAAGTTGTCTGCCAGCGTTCAATGGGAGTGAAAACACTTCGTTTTATCATAAACCTCACATACAGAACTGCCGACCAGGCGAGATTTACCAGCAGAATAATGTTCTCTCCTAAAGCGGCCACTTTGTTCGGGCTGAATCCGAACTCGGTGATACGCACTGCAATAGCACAAAGCGCCAGGATGTCCACTATGAGAGCACAAACTATCAGGATGAACTGCAATCCGTCAAAAAGATTATAAGGCGCTTGCGGATCACGTGTCGAGATTGAGTAAAGATGGAGACCTAAAACAAGTACAAGCAGAAGATCCAGTCCGATAAGCAACTCCCGTTCTGCTTTCATGCTGCTGTCTGTCCAGATTAGCGTAATTAGAAATACCAGGAATAAAATCACGAACAGAGGTGTAAAGAGACGCGCGAGAATTGACGCCATATTCCTGATTATGCCATGCCTGGTTTCAACCAGCAAGGCGCTGATTATAATCGCACCCACTGCACCACACGGCAGCATCCACGCTTCCATAAACGGTTCTGCCTCTATCCCGATGGTTTCGAAGATGAACATGGTGAACAACATCAAGACGCCTCCTCCACAGGCAATTAATACGTATTGAATAAACCATTCGCCAGTGAAACGCATAAATCCCATGCGTTGTTCATGTTCTTTCCAGCGACCTGCTGTATATGCTATGCCCGTAATAAACCATAAGGCTATAGGGAGATGTAACGCTGCCAAAGCTACAGTGTCACCCTCTGATTTGAACGGATAAAGATTCATTATTATGGCAGTAACCAGGAAAGCTCCCGTCAACCATAAAAGATTTGGTTTACTTATGCTGTGTTTCCAGGCAAAATAACCAGCAAGGAAGGGCAATATGAAGAAACTGAAATTTCGAGCATAGAGCGAGATATCAGCGCTATCTTCAGTAATGTGGAATCCGAACAACTCGGGGATTTTTACTGCAACACCCGCGGCTATAGCAAGACTCACACCAACGATTGTCTCTTTATTTAGCTGTTGTGGCGAGCTGACTGAATCCTGCGATGGAGTTGAATAGTTGCAGACCTTATCAAAATTGTCTTTAATAAACTCCTTTGTAGCAATGTCTATTTCCCCAAGACGCTTTAAGGCAATAAGGAATGCCTCATTATCGTCAAGACCTGCTTCCCGAAAAGCGCTAATCTGGGTGCGCAGTTGGCTTTCAAGCTCTTCAAGATTGGCAGATTTTACTGTACTATGCTTGATGATGTAACTACGCCACTCAGTAATATAATTCTCTGTTTTTTGCGTTATACTTGTTTAATCCTTTCTTATGGAAAATTTAACGATTATTACCCTATTTCTAATTTAACACAGTAACCTGATAAGTGTTCCAATATTTGTCTTTCTTCTTTTCTAACCACTTAATTAAAATCATATCAAGGTAGAGATTTCATAGAAGAAACGGATCCTTCATAAAAAACAAACAATTCTCAGATAAATCTGAAATTTGATGTTTTTTAGAAGATTCTATAGTTGAAGTATTTAATTTGTACAGTAAATTGATTAATGGATTTTTCATCAACACAAGAAGTATTTACCCATCATTTTTAATGAGGTACAACATGTTCTGTAATAAATGCCAGATCGAAGTCGAGCCCATGCTCGACCAATGGAATAATAAACGCTGTCCAGACTGCAAACAGATGTTTACGGTTCCGAAAACTTCGTCTGATGCTTCAGTTGACAACGGTTCACCTGATCAGAATCAAAAGTCAGAATCGGCTTCACCAGCTTATGCAAAGTATCTAAAACAGACTAATAAATTTCGAGATCGGAAGAATAAATAAAATAAGAGCATAGTCCTATTAAAATGAACTCCTTCCTTCAGGTTTTTATACTTTTTATAACTGTGCCTCATCTCGATATACGAGATAGAATCGCCGTTTACCGACTTTCAGTATAAATGGCGAGTTTATCTTTATATCGAGATCAGCATCCTTTTCTATTTTCTCATCATCGATACTTACCGCTCCCTGTTTGATCAATCGCAACGCTTCACCATTGGATTTAACCGCACCCGCAGTGACCATGATCTTCGGCAGCCATACGATGTCACAGTCAACCTTAACTATCAGACCGGACTCTATAAGATCTGCGTGTGATGGTAAATTCTTCTCTTTGAAGCGATCCAGAAACTGCGCTCCGGCGTTTTTTGCAGATGCTTCATCATGGTATCTCGTCGTAACCAACTTTGCTAGTCCATGCTTCAACTTAAACGGATCATCAAAAGAGAGTGCATTATCGACTTGTGATTCGTCAAGTCCCGACGCCATCCGGTAGTATTCCGGCAGTAGTTCATCAGAGATCGACATGATCTTGCCGTACATTTCCTCTGGAGGATCGATTATACCAATTGCGTTATCAAGTGACTTCGACATCTTATCATTACCGTCTGTACCGCGCAAGAGCGGCATCAAAAACACAACCTGGGGCTCCTGCTCATAAGCGCGCTGAATGTGCCTTGTTAAAACAAGGTTAAACTTCTGATCGGTACCGCCCAATTCGACGTCTGCTTCCAATGCCACCGAATCATAAGCCTGAATCAAAGGATAGAGAAATTCCAGTATCGAAATCGGTTGCTCAGCCTGAAAACGTTTCCAGAAATCATCCCGCTCCAGCATTCGACGGACCGTGTAATGGCTGGCAAGTTCGAGGAATTTATAAATATCGCATTTCGAGTGCCATTCCGAGTTGAAGCGGATATCCGTTAATTCCGGATCGAGGATGTGGAAAACCTGCTGCCGGTAAGTCTCGGCGTTGGCTTCCACCTGCTCACGAGTTAAACGGGGACGTGTTTTTGATTTGCCTGAAGGATCACCTACCATGCCGGTAAAATCACCGATTAAAAATATCACCCGATGCCCTAAATCCTGAAAAGTTTTAAGCTTCCAGATGGATACAGCATGTCCGATATGCAAATCAGGCGCGGAGGCGTCAAATCCCTGTTTTATCCTAAGCGGTTTATTCTCTTTTCGTGATTTCTCCAGCTTTTCTGTCAGGTTCTCTTCGCTAATTATCTCAGTCGGCGCTACGCTGTCTTTTAGTCGCTCAAGCTGTTCGTCAATCGGTGGAAATTGGTTTTTCATTTAAGTTTTGTGTTTCTGAAGTTAAAGTACTTTTTAATCTGTATTGCAGGCAGAGACGCCTACGCTACCCTAAACTCATAACTCATAATTGGTCTCACCTGCCTGTCCATTGTTTACGCATTTTATTGAAACGAGCATCTTCGCGCTTTTGCTCGCGTTCCATGATAGCCTGTCTTTTATCATACTTCCTTTTACCAACACACAATCCGATCTCAACCTTTGCCCAGCCATTCTTGAAATATACGGTCGTCGGAATGAGTGTAACACCTTTTTGCAACACTTTCTGCTCCAAACGTCTGATCTCATGCTGCTTTAACAACAGTTTACGCTCGGCAATAGGATCATGTCCACCTCCTCTTGCTTTATCGTAACCAGCAATATGCAGCGACCGTAAGTGGATTTCACCATTGCGGATTACAGCGTATGCGTCTTCAAAACTAACGTGCCCGGCGCGCAGGGATTTAACTTCACTGCCTCTAAGCACTATACCAGCCTCGATCCGCGATAAAATCTGGTATTTAAAAAGCGCCTTACGATTTGTGCCAACGACTCTATCTTTCATTAGCTTTTTCTATTTGATTCAATGACCTTTTCTAACTAAAAAGGAATATCTTTGAAATTAACATTTTCAACCGCTTGAAGCAAGCCGTTGACGATAGTATCCTTATTACTATAGCGTTAGCTTCTAATTATTCATATATTATCAAACATTAGTATCGCTAAAAGAGGAGCATTGGAATTGGATCCCGCTCAAATTTTAATTATTGATGATGAACTCGCTGTAGTTCAGGGTTGCTCAAAGATTATGAGCAGAGCAGGACATCTCGTTGATACAGCTCTGACTTCTGAAGAAGCTCTAAGCGCCATAATCAATGCAGATTCAGTCTATGATGTTATTTTTCTTGATCTTAAGATGACAGGTGATCGAAAAGTTGATCTGCTTGCGCGCCTGAGAAAATATACACCTGATTCCGCAATAGTGTTTATACTTGGCGCAGCAACCATTGCCGCTTCAGTCGAATCCATTGACTCTATAAACAACGATTTCCTGCCAAAACCTTTCACCGCTGATGACATTAAAAACGTTCTTGAATCTGCTATGCAGCGCAGATCAATGCTCTTAAAAGCGAAGAATGCGCGTAATAGCGATGACATTTTATCCTTTAATGAATTGGTCTGGTCGGGGAAATCTATGCAGAGACTGTCACGCCTGGTTTCCGGAGTAGCCCCAACCGGCGCTACATTATTATTAATTGGCGAACCCGGTACAGGAAAGATGCGTGTTGCTGAAACCATTCACAGAACCAGCCCTCGCAGGTTAGAACCTTTTGTAGCCTTCGACGCCCGTCGCGGAAAATCATTGTCTATTTCAGGACAAATATTCGGATATATTGTCAAAGAAGATAGGATCAACATTCATATCCCCGGTAAAATTGAGGAAGCGCGTAACGGTACATTGTACATTTCAGAGATCACAGCGCTTACCAACAACGATCAGTCAAGATTATTTACGGCAATTAAAGCGCATAGAAATATTCCTTTGAGAGGAATAGACTCACGTCCACTTTCATGTAGAATTATATTCGGCACAGAATCCGGCACAAGGATTTCACAAGGTTTAAGCAATCTATCAAGTGAATTTTGCCACGAGCTGTCAGTTTTTCCCATATATATTCCATCTCTTGCCGAGCGTTCTGAAGATATTCCCTCCTTAGCCTATCAACTGCTGAAGATGTTCAATCAAATGAAGGGAAAAAATGTTGAGTCGTTTGATGAAAAGCTGCTCTCGCTTTTAATCCTAAGACGCTGGAAGAATAATCTTCGTGAGTTATCGGAATGTGTTGAGCGTATGGTGGCGGTTTGTGAAGGCAATGTTATAGATACAAGTCATTATCAGCAGGTGATGGGTGGCGGAGTTTCGGTTGAATGGTCAGGACTCCCCCCCTCCTCTGTTGAGGAATTGAAATCCGTTAAAAAAAGGCTTAGGCATGCGGCTGTTGCGGAAGTTGACAGGGCTTTTCTCAAGGAAGCGCTCAGACGCTCAGGAGGCAACGTCACCAAAGCAGCGGAATTTGTCGGTATGCAGAGACGCAATTTCCAGACTATGATGAAACAATATGGAATCAAAGGGGAATAGTGATGAAAATTTCCCTTTTCATACCATGCCTCGTCGATCAGGCTGCTCCCGAAACCGCCAAAGCCACTGTAACACTGCTTGAACGGCTTGGACATGAAGTGCATTACGACATACGCCAGACCTGCTGCGGACAGGCTCCCTTCAACGCCGGTTTCCGGGATGAAGCGTTAACTCTTGCTGAAAAATTCATCAAACTATTCAGCAACTCTGAAATTATCGTCGCGCCAAGTGGATCGTGCGTGTCAATGGTAGTCAACCATTATCAGGAGCTTAACCTTTCAACCGATCTCAACGACGACTGGCTTGAACTAAAAACGAGAGTCTTTGAATTGACTTCATTTCTTGTTGATAAGCTGCAACTGTCGGATGTCGGAGCGAATTTTCCTCATAAAGTAACCTATCATGCATCATGTCACCTTTTGCGTGATCTTGGTGTTAAAGACCAGCCTCTGAAGCTATTGAAGAATGTCAAGGATTTGCAATTGATAGAAGGTGATTGGGGTGATGAATGCTGTGGTTACGGTGGAGCTTTCAGCGCTAAATATTCGGATCTTTCCAACCGTATCGCTGACAGAAGAGCGGAAAATCTCGCTGCCGGCGGCGCTGAATTTATCACAGGCGCCGACGACTCCTGCCTGATGAATTTACGAGAGGCATTCAAGCGGATCGGCAAACCACAGCAGACGATTCACATAGCAAGAATCCTCGCCTCAACGAATGGTGAACTATGAGCAGCTTAGTAAAACAGAGTATCAAGAAAGCGCTGAATGATCGTCAGCTTACCGAGGCAGTACTGAAAAGCTGCCTGAAATCAGTCAATAAACGCGCTGACACTATTACTGAACTCGACGATCTGGAGCAATCCCGTCAAAAAGCAAGGGCTGTCAGGGAAAGATCAATCAACGAACTGGATGCCCTCCACAATTCCTTCAAATCCTCCTTCACCAAAGCCGGAGGAATCCTGCACTATGCCGATACCGCCCTTGCCGCATCCCGAATTGTCACAAATATTCTGAACGAAAGAAACCTGCGTTCAGGCGTTAAATCAAAAAGCATGGTTGCAGAGGAAATCGGGCTGAACAAGGCTCTAATTGACGCCGGTATTGATGCTGTTGAATCCGACCTTGGTGAGTACATCGTCCAGCTTGCCGGTGAAACGCCTTCACATATCACAGCGCCCGCGCTTCACAGATCGAAAGAGAGCATCGGCAGATTATTTTCTGAGAAGCTTGGTATAGAATACACGGATGACCCGCATGAGCTAACGATGGTGGCTCGCAGGATTTTAAGAAAGCGTTTCGTTGAGGCTGAGTTCGGGATTTCCGGCGCTAACTTCCTGATAGCCGAGACAGGTCATGTTATTGTAGTCGAGAACGAAAGCAACGCCCGGCTGGGAGCTTCACTTCCAAAAGTTTTTATTGCTGTAACAGGTATCGAGAAAGTGCTCCCTAACCTCGTGGATGCTGCTCCAATCCTTGACCTTCTGCCACGTAGCGCAACCGGACAAAGGGCTTCAGCCTATGTGAACTTTCTTTTACCGAATAAGAGTAAAAGCGCCGATTCGCAGGAGTTTCATCTTGTACTTGTTGATAACGGTCGCAGCAGGGCTTTGAAAGACCCGTTGATGCGCGAAATGCTGCTCTGTATCAGGTGCGGCGCCTGCCTGAATATCTGTCCTGTTTACCGTTCTGTCGGAGGGCATGCTTATCGTTCGGTATATCCCGGACCGATGGGAGCAGTGCTGTCAAATATGCTGGGTGAAAGAACGATGATACATCAAGAGCTGCCATTTCTTTCAACGCTCTGCGGAGTGTGCAAAGAGATCTGCCCGATTGGGATTGATATTCCCCGTATGTTGTTAGAGTTACGCTCGCGAGCAGACAAACCTGCAATCGAAAAAATGGCGGCTTCAGTTTGGGAATGGACGATGTCATCGCACACACGGTTGGAAATGGCTGCTCAAGGCGTTAAATTGTTTAGTGGGTTATTGCTGGTGAGTGGAGTTTTGGAAAATAAGTCATCATTTAGGAAAGAAGTTAGTCGTCCATGACGGGGAGCGCCGACATTCCTGTCGGCGATTATCATTAACTCGTATCTTTAAAAACAAACCCGGAATTAGTATGCAGAAATTTTTCTTCACAATCTTTGCATTATTCATCATCGTTTCCTGCGACGGTTTGAATCCGTCAGGAGATGATAACCTTCCACCCATGTTGACTGAGATCGAGGATAAGCGAGTCAACGAGGGATCGGAATTAGCATTCCAGCTTGAAGCCAGTGATTTCGACGGTGATAACCTATCTTTCGAGGGTGAGAATCTGCCGGAAGGCTCATCTCTTGAGGATACTCTCTTTTTCTGGACTCCGGATTTTAACCAGGCAGGCGTTTACGAGAATGTAATCTTCCGCGTCTGGGATGACGGCGATCCGCGGCTTTCAGATGAAGATACAATTAAAATCACAGTTGTAAACTTAAATCGTACTCCTGCTGAGGCAACCAACCCATTTCCCGTTGACAGCTCTGAAATCGATGATTTTGGTATTACTCTGTCTTGGGATTGCAGTGATCCCGATGAAGACAGCCTGACTTATGACGTCTATTTAAGCGATTCACCCTATTTGAATGTTATCAGCAGCAATCAACGCGATAAATTCTACAAACCGGACACATTAAAAAGCAACAGAACATATTACTGGAAAATTGCCTGTAAGGATGGCGATGCCAGAGAAGTAGTCGGACCCGTTTGGTGTTTCAGAACTCCCAACCTGATTCCTGCTGTTCCATCAAACCTTGGACCGGAAGATGAGTGTATAGTTGATGCAATGGATGCGACGCTTTTATGGAGTTCCTTCGATCCCGATGGCGATACGCTTACGTATGATTTATACTTCGGTGATTCATCACCTCCTCAGCAGATTAGTACTGCTCAAGAAGACACTTCTTATTATACCGACATCCTTGAGTTAGATAAGACATATTACTGGAAAGTTACGGTAGATGACGGGCATGGACATTCAGTTACAAGCCCGATATGGAGTTTTACTACTGCGGAAGACGTAAGAATTATCTTTCCGGATCGCTATCTCGAAAGAATGGTCAGACTTAGGCTCGATAAACTCAGTGGACCTTTGTACGTCTCTGACCTCGCAGCAATGGAGGTTTTTGACGCACAACAGGCGGGTATCACCAATCTGAGTGGAATGCAGTTCATGACAGGCTTAACAAGACTGAACCTGACTCTAAATCAGATCAGCAATCTATCGCCATTGTCACGATTAACACAGTTAAAAATACTTGAATTGGATTCCATTGGAGTTACTGACATCTCTCCCCTCTCTGAACTAACGCAGTTGGATACGCTTCTACTGGATTTAAACGAAATAAGAAACATCGATGCATTAACTAACTTAACTAACTTGAAGAAACTTTGGCTTCAGGGTAATAGTATCAGAGATCTTGAACCTCTATCTGAATTAGAGGATTTGGTAAATTTAAACCTGATCGGTAATAGAATCAGCGATCTTAGTTCTCTTGCTCAATTAGTTAACTTAAAAGAGCTTGGTTTATCGGATAACCTCATTAGTGATCTGACCGCTCTGTCTGAACTTAAAAAATTAACACACCTTTTCATGTATTCCAATCAGATCAGAGATATTTCACCACTCGCCAGCTTGACCGGAATAACTAATCTTGGGTTGTCAATTAATCTTATCAGCGATTTATCTCCTTTATCTGGAATGCACAATTTAGTGAGTCTTTCCCTTGTTGAAAACCGGATCCAGGATATATCACCTTTGGCAGGATTGACCAATCTTTACTGGCTTTTTCTGACGGATAATCAGATCAGAGATATCAGCGCTCTATCAAATTTAACATCATTGACAAACATTTATCTGGATCATAACCAAATAACAGATGCTGCCCCGGTATGTAATCTTCCCAATTTGACTTACCTGAACCTCGATGATAACTATGTGACTGATCTTACTCCGCTGGAAGAGTTAACGTCTATACATGAGCTGCATCTCGATAGAAACGGAATAGAAGAAGTGTATCCACTTGTTGAGAATCCGGGATTGAGTACTGGTGATATTCTATATATCAGATGGAACGATATTGGTAGAGAAGCGATCTCCCATCTGAGACAACTGGAGGCTCGAGGGGTTTTTGTCTACAGATGATCAATTGAAAACCTTCAAAGAAAACTGGCTTGACGTATCAGGAGAATACATATCCGTTTCACCAGACCGTGATATTTGTGAACTGTTAATTAAGTTCCTGTCCGATAACGACATCAAATCTCTTGTGCTGGCAGACGCTCAATATCCAACGGATCTGTTAGAGAAACTAAAAAGCGGATTTGAGATCCTCGCTGATTTCAGATCAGAGAACACAAGCATTGATGAAGCTAAGGCTCTGTGCAACCGGGCTGATGCAGGTGTCAGCACAGCCGATGCTTTAATCTCAGCTACGGGTTCGGTAGTCATCGCAACCAACTCACCGCGCGATAAAATGGTCTCGTCACTTCCTGAAATTCATATCGTTATTGCCACAGATACGCCTGTTTTCAAAGATCAGCATGATTATCTGAAAACCGCTCCCTCTGACAGCGCTTTCTGTTTTATAACCGGACCCAGCCGTACAGCCGACATCGAAAAGACACTTATCCTCGGCGCACACGGACCCAAGCGTGTCATCGTTTTCGGTCGTTGACTTAACCACTCCATTGGAGTGCTGTCAGGCGCCCTCGCCTGACAGATTCGGTATCTGCTGTCACGTGTCCCCACGTGACGGAAAAACAGTAGCTTAACAGCAGGTTGAAGACACTCTACGCTTATTTTAACAAACACAGCATCACAAAGATTTTCATACTGTCTTCCTGTCTTAGTGGTTAATCAAAATATCCTGTCTATCCTGTACATCCTTGTAAGTCCTTCCTTATTAAACTCACCTCGTTCATATATTCGTTATCCTGCTTGCCTCGTTGACTACTGATTGCTATATTATCAGATTAGATCAGTTGTATAACTTCCATAATTATGAGATTTAATTTGAATGACATAAGATTCATCAACACAATAGTTTGCGTCCTTTGTGCAGCAGTGATGTTATTATCTGGATGTGCAGATCCGGAAGGTCCTGTGGGCGCAAATGTTGGAGATAACGGTATCGGGGGGGAGGCTAAAACTGTGGAAATTACAGCAGACAAAGATACATGCCTGGCTTTTCCACCAGCTCAAACCGGATCCAGTCCCTATTTGTACGTCGGTTCTGCCTATGGAATTGAAGCGTCAACGCTGATCAAGTTCCACAGACCTGTATCTCCGTTTGAATGGACGGTCGATACAGCTTATATCGAACTGACTGTACAGGGCGGATTCGGTGCGGGTGAAATATTCCCAAGAAATATAGCTATCAGACAACTTGATATGGTCTGGACTGAACGTGATACTATTGATAAGGATACAATTCCACCTGGATGGGTTTTTACGCGTATAGGTTTAGACGACATAGATTCAGTCTGGCGCATTCCGAATATACCGACAGTCGATTGGGTAACCGATTGGTTGAGCTGGATTGACAGCAGCCAGATCGACGAAAACTGGACTGACACAACACGAGCAGACAGCGGTTTAACAATATATTTAAAACCTCAGTGGGCGTCAGGAAGCGATCTTGATCGACTGTTGAGCTTTAACTCACGAACCGCTACTGAAGACACTACTACCGGAAGATTAAAACCCACACTTTATATTGTGATAACAGCACGCGATTCTACAGATGGAGAACTCTACACAGACACCCTTGAATCCATCGCTTCCGATGATATGTTCCTTTTAGATTACGATGAAGCCGTTGTTTCAGATACACTTCAAATAGGCAGCGGCGCTGTTTATAGATCGTTCGTTCACTTTGATCTAAGTAATATTGACAGCGTTAATTACTATAATGTCATCAACAAAGCCGTATTAAAACTTACCCGTTTTCCGGTAGTAACTGACCTTCCTTTAACGCTTGCTCTGAAACCGTATAATGTTCTTGATTCATTATCTGCTGATTACAGGGCTGCTGAAATTCGGAATATTACTAATGCTTCAACCGCAATTGAAACTGCCGTTGATACGCTTGAAATGACCGTGACTAACGGAGTTTCCTATTGGATGAAAGGAAGCGATGCTGCCGGTTGGTTAATGCTGATGTCTGTAGCAGAGGAAATAAATATTGATCGGACATACCTCTACGGATCTGATGCGGACTCCGCAAGAATACCAAAGTTGACCATTGAATATACGAGGTATGAACGATGAAGCATACACTCCTTTTAACTGTCCTTGTGTCAATGGTAATTACTTTCAAGCCTGCCTTTGCTGAATCTGCCTTATCTTCGCTCGGCTACGGACTGCCGGTGTCAACAGCAAACGCCAGAGCCGCCGGAATGGGATTGGTTTCGCTCGCCATGCCGGATACGCTGAGGATAAATTATTTATCGCCTGCATCATGGGAAGGTCCTGCGACCACCAGGTTTGGATTCGGCATCGATATGATTCACACCAGGCTAGAGGATGATTTTGCTGCCGATGGAAATGATATGTCACGTCTGAACGGTCTGGCGCTGGCTATTCCGATAGGCAAAGGTCGATTTGCCGGGTTTGCCATAAGCCCTTACACAAGAATGCGCTATAGATGGACCAGTAGCGGCGCTAATCCTCTAATTCCATCAGACGTCACAGAATGGGGACGCGGTGGAATATCACAGGGTATAGTTGCTTTTTCAACTCCAATTAAGCATGAATTCCGGCTTGGTATTTCAATCAGACCGGTTTTCGGACAGCTTGATCGTCGTTGGTTAGAGAATCCATCCGACGCTACATATAAACCTTCAGGTATCAAGATAGTTGATCGAATGAACGGTGTTGGCTGGGGCTTGTCCGGTCAATGGAATCAGCCTGCCGGATGGTGTGCAGGATTTTCATTACTGAGCCCAGTTAGTATTAAAGTGCAGAGACAGACCACGGTATCTGTTGACAATACTGTTCGAAACGATGATAAAAAAGACATTTCGGGAGGCTATGATCTCCCCTGGGATGTTTCACTTGGAATAAGCAGGATGTTGTTCAATAATCAGCGCGCGGGGATCGAGTTTGCTTATCAGGGCTGGAGTGCTGTTGATAATGCTATTATTTCAAAAAGCGAACTTGCTGATGCGATGCGCCTTGGATTCGGCTGGGAATTATCACCAGAATACAATCCCTTTGATCCATTCTATGAGGCTTTAACATACCGCGCCGGATGTTACATGCAGGATCATTACGTTCTCGGCATAAACAATAATCAATCCCGGAAAGTAGCGCTCACCGGAGGCATTTCAGTTCCATACTTTGAGTTGAAATCAAGGATAGATATTGCGCTTGAAATAGGTTGGATGGGAGATCGCGGCAAGGACGAAATTTCCGAGCGCACAGTTACCATCAGTATCGGTTTTAATCATTCACAACAATGGTTTATTGGACGGAGGGAAGGAAATTGACATTAAGTAAACAAAAATTCTTTAACAACCACAGCGTTTTAGTCTGTGTTTTTACTATAGTTATCATCTGCTTTATGGCGTTAAGCTTGACTAATGGCTGTGCGCCGTTACCCCCGCTTGAAGAGAGCGCTATTGTGGAGAAATCAGAAGTAACTTCAGATTCTGATCTCGCAAAAGCGGAGCGTGATAGTCTGATTAAGGTTCGTCGAAGTTTCGCTTATGAGCGCTGGAAAAACAAAGACTGGAACAATGCTCGTGAGCACTTTAGCGTTATAGCGTTTCATGACACAGAGCATAAGGAAAACATCTACCGTACCTGGGCGGATTGTTTTGTCAACAATAACATGCAGGACTCGGCGCTTTGGGTATATGAAGAGGGCGTTAAATATTTCCCTGAAGACGCCTATCTCAGAAGCAGTTTGGCTATTATGTACAAAAATAGTGGAAGACTCGATGACGCTTTAGAACAGCAACTTGCCGCTGTCAATGTCGATCCTGAGCGCGAAGAATATCTGCTTGCGCTTGCTGAATTGTACGAGAAGCTTGAAGACTGGGATAATGCACGAGTTACTTATGATAATCTGGTTTCACTCTTTCCCAATAATTCAATGTACAGCCAGCGTCTCTCAGATATTATGAAAATGTATTTCGATCCTGAAGAGTACATTAAGGTTCTTAAGGAAGGTGTTGAGCAGTTCCCTGATGATCCCAAGCGCAGGCTTGCTTATGCAACGGTTTTATCAGAGCAGGGTTATTATAAGAAAGCAGCAACAGCTTATCAGGCTTATACTAATATGATGCCTGATGATACTAAGGGCTGGCGTGGACTGGCAAGGATGAAAGACAACCTCGCTGATTACTCAGGCGCAATAGCAGCGCGAAAAAAGGTAGTAGAGCTTGAGCCGGAATCCCTAACGGATATTGTTGCGGTTGGCGGATACTATCTCGGTCTTAAAAACTGGACTCAGGCGCGTAGCTGGGCTCAGAAAGCTCTTGCAAAGGACGGTAATTGCGGCGCAGCCTGGGTATTGATGGGAGACGTCTATTTCAACGCTGCCGATGCTGCGTCAGGAGATTCGCCGAAGTTTAACGACAAATTGGTATTTGTTATTGCCTATGGTCTCTATCAGAAAGCAGTTAATTCTAATGATGCTGAGGCAAGGTCTAACGGTGATCGAGGTATGAGAATCCTGAAAGGCGGAGCGCTCGTACCGACCAAGGAGGAGCGTTTTATGAACAAGAACAAGACCAAACCGACCGGTGATGCTTACTCTTGGATCAACGCAGGCTATCCGGAGGTTAATTATATCAGCAGTTACTTAAAAAGTCTGGATTAGGGGAGCGCCGACATTCCTGTCGGCGGTTGAGCTTGTAGTGTTAGCGCTGTCAGGTGCGTCACCTGACAGAAAACTAATGTAAGTTACCGCCAAGTTTCAAGTGAACAAAGTGAACGTAACCTGGCGGTAGTAAACAGTTCTGGAGTGCTGTCACGTGTCCTCACGTGACGGAAAACTTGATTATTTCCACCTGTGTAGTCGGGCTTGTCCCAAACCCGACAATAATACAGGTGGACATACTTCTGTCCACCAACAGCAATTAAGGACTAAAACCTATGCGAATAGCATTAGCGAGTGATCATGCCGGATATGAATTAAAAGAATTGATCAAGCTGCGGTTATACGATTCAGGGCATGAGGTAGTAGATTTTGGAACTGACAATGCGGAACGTTCTGTCGATTATCCGGATATGGGACGCCCTGCCGCTCAGGCTGTTGTGCGCGGTAATTGCGACAGGGCTGTGTTGATCTGTGGTACAGGTATCGGGATGTCCATTGTTGCCAACAAGATCACCGGAGTTTACGCTGCGCTCTGCATGGACGGCTTGCAGGCAGAATACAGCCGCCGCCATAACAATGCTAACGTGCTCGTCATGGCAGCCCGTCTGACAGGACTTCTACTTGCCGAAGAAATCCTCAACCGCTGGCTCGAAACCGACTTCGAAGGCGGCAGACACGCCAGACGAGTCGATAAGGTGGAGATTGGGTGATGGAGATCATTCATGGTGACTGTCTATCCATTCTTAACGAAAGAGATTTCGAAAAGTTTGACTTGACTTTTTTAGATCCCCCGTTTAATCAAGGTAAGGATTACAGAAACCATAAAGATGATCTACCTGAATCTGTCTATTGGGATTGGATGAAGGATGTATGCAGGAAGGTTTTTGAATTATCTTCAGATGGCGCAGCGCTTTACTTTATGCAGCGCGAAAAGAATACTGAACAAGTTCTTAAAACTTTAAACCAAACCGGTTGGAATCTACAAAATGTAATTATCTGGAAAAAGTTGACTTCGGCAGTTCCAGGGACTTATCGATTTGGTAAACAATATCAGATTATAGCTTTTGCAACAAAAGGAAACCGACCGCGTGTATTTCATCGGTTGAGAATAGATCCCCCTCTCCCTGATTCTTATAAATTAAAACGAAAAAACGGGATCTATTTAACAGATATATGGGATGATATAAGAGAATTAACATCAGGATATTTCGCTGGCGATGAAGCGATGAGAATCGAGAACGGTGAGCGCTTTCATAAACAGCAATCACCGGTTCACTTACTGCTTCGCATAATATTGTCATCAACGAATCCTGGTGATCTCGTATTAGATCCATTTGGAGGAACAGGAACGACATCTGTCGTTGCAGAGCAGCTCCAGCGTAGAAGTGTAAGTATAGAAAAAGATAAAGATAATGTCGAAGCTCTTGAAGAAAGAATTTACGCTTCACGAAAATCTGATGATATTTCAAAATACTTTAAGTATTATTTTTGCACTCCGGCACTTGAGACGATTTGGGGACAATACACTAAGAAATTCGCTGATTTGTCAAAAGAATATTGCTTTTGTTAAAATAAATTTGGCACTCTAACAATAAGGTCATCATGTCAGATAGCATCAAAGTATTATTTAAAAACGAAAGAATTGTAAACAAGATTAAAAGTCGATTGCCTTACTTATTTCAGGTTGCCGAGTTAGAGAGTTCTCGATCTGGAAAAATCGGTATGGAAGTTGGGTCAACTCGCGAGAAAATACTCATAGCCTTATTAAAATACGTTTTTGGCGAAGAAAACGTTGATAGTGATATTCCAATAACTACATCAGAAGAAGATGTTAAATTGTTTGGTTCATCTATCTCGATTAAAACAATTACGAATCATAAATTTAATGGCGTTAAACTGATTTGGACAGTTGATGCTGAAAAAGCAAAGGAATTCAGGATGAATTATCAACCTACTTGTAATGTTTTGCTTGCACAGATTAACTGGGGGAGTATCGGTGGCTTATTTTATATTCCAGTAGAAACTCAAATCAAACTACTAAAAAACATTGGAAGAGAAAAATATATAAAACTTCCTGTACCTGGTACAAATCCTAGAGGAGTTGAAATTGTGGGTTCCGCTTTGGAGAGCTTAACGAAAGACAGTGATTCATTTAAAATACAAATTGAATGGAAAAAGTCAGAAATTGATTTTGATCCATACAAAAGATGGGTTGATTACTGGAATGAGGATTAAATGAATTATATAAGAAAGAAAAATGGAACTAAAACGAGTAGTTTTGGATCCCCAGGCAGAATAAACCATGATTCATCATCTTTTTATTCAAGTAGATTATACGATGAACAACCTAAAGAATTAAAATCAAGATATATAGAAAATCCAATCCCTAATGACATTGTTAATACAATAATTATGAAATCGAGTGACAATATGGATGATTTGCCTGATAATAGCATTCATTTAATGGTTACGTCTCCACCTTACAACGTTGGTAAATTATATGATGAAGACTTATCGCTGAGCGAGTATCGTGCGTTCTTGAAACGCGTCTGGTGTGAGGTTAAAAGAGTTTTAGTACCTGGGGGAAGATTATGTATAAACATTGCAAATTTAGGTAGAAAGCCTTATATCCCTTTACATTCTTTTATCATTGAAGATTTATTAGATTTACAATTACTTATGAGGGGTGAAATTCTATGGAATAAAGCTTCAAGTTGCAGCCCTTCAACTGCATGGGGATCATGGCTTTCGGCAAAAAATCCTGTACTTAGAGATGTTCACGAGTATATTTTAATCTTTTCCAAAGGTACATATTCAAGAAATAATCTCGGTCGGAAGAGTACAATTTCTAAAGAAGAATTTTTAGAGTACACAAAGAGCATTTGGACATTCTCAGCTGAATCTGCAAAAAAAGTTGGGCATCCTGCACCTTTTCCCACCGAATTACCATATAGATTAATACAGCTCTATACATTCAAAGATGATATAATACTTGATCCATTTATTGGTAGTGGTCAAGCAGCCATAGCTGCAATTAAGGCAGGTCGAAATTATATTGGATATGATATTAATGAAGAGTATGTAGAATTAGCAAATAAGAGAATCCTAACTTTTTCGCAGGCATTCGAACAGAAAACTATGCAAATATGAAATTTAACCAACGGACGGTTAATTCATAGTTTTCGTTTTCAATTAAAAATTTTAGAGTTGTAAATGCAAAACCTAAAAGAACAATTCCCTGATATTTACGCTGCGATCCGCGATGAAACGCGAAGGCAGACTGAAACACTCGAGATGATCGCATCCGAGAACTTTGTCAGTTTACCGGTGCTCGAAGCGCTCGGCTCGGTAATGACCAACAAGTACGCGGAAGGCTACCCGCGGGCTCGCTATTACGGAGGCTGCGATCATGTCGATGTCGTCGAAGGCAAAGCGCGCTTCAATGTTAAGAAGCTGTTTGACGCTGCTTATGCTAACGTGCAGCCTCACTCCGGCAGCCAGGCGAACATGGCAGCCTACTTAACACTCGCCAAGCCCGGCGATACCGTTATGGGCATGCACCTCAACCACGGCGGTCACCTGACACACGGCAGCCCGGTTAATTTTTCCGGAAGACTGTTCAATATCGTTCCTTATACGATCTCCCCTGAGACCGGCAGGATCGATTACGACCTGATGGCAAAGCTTGCTCGCGAGCATAAACCGAAGATTATCGTCACCGGAGCATCCGCTTATCCGCGCATCATCGAGTTCGATAAAGTCAAAGAAATCTGTGACGACGTTGGCGCTTATCATGTTGCCGATATAGCCCATATCGCAGGACTGGTTGCAACCGGACTTCATCCAAGTCCGTTGCCGTATGCTGACATAGTGACTTCAACCACACACAAGACGCTGAGAGGTCCCCGCGGCGGTTTGATTCTGACCAACGTCGAGGGTGGTGAATTCATACTTGAGAACATGCCTAAGCCTAAGACCATGCCTGAAGCTATCGACGCCTGGGTCTTCCCCGGCTGCCAGGGTGGTCCGTTGATGCACGTAATCGCTGCCAAAGCTGTTGCCTTTATGGAAGCTCGCAAGCCGGAATTTGCTGAGTATCAGCAGCAGGTTGTTAAAAACGCGGCTGTGCTTGCTGAAACTCTGTTAAGCGAGGGTTACAGTCTTGTCACAGGCGGTACGGACAACCACCTGATCCTGATGGATCTAGCGCCAAAGGGATTGCAGGGCAGGGCTGCCGAAAGAGCGCTCGAAGCAGCCGGAATAACAACCAACAAAAACATGGTGCCCAACGATCCACAGAAACCGTTTATCACATCAGGCGTCAGGATAGGCACTCCGGCGTTGACGACACGAGGCATGAAAGAAGACGAGATGCGCCAGATCGGCAAGATGATAGCATACATACTTGGTGATCTCGATGACGAAGCCCGACAGAAAAAGGTCAGGCAGGAAGTGAGCGAGCTGTGTAAAAAGTTTATTTTTTACGAGATTCCGCCGGAATAAATATATACAGTCACTATTTTGAGGAGTCGTTATGGCAGAACTCAATATCTCACAAACAGAAGCAGATATTCTGATTGCGATGGAGAAAATCCGCGCAGATTTAGATGTCTATGAGTATCCTGGATTGGGAGGCAAGGTAATTATTCCTCTTTTATCTCGTGATCAGAAGATTGATTTTTTATTAGATATTGAACGCGGTCGCATTAACCTTCTGAAAGGCAAGTACCAAAATCGTACTCATCGTGCAATTATTTTAGTCCGTATCGATTTTGGTGGCGCTCCTCACAGAAACCCGGATGGTGAGGAAATCACATGTCCACATTTGCACTTATATAGGGAAGGATTTGGAGATAAATGGGCATTTCAAATACCGATTAGCAAGTTTCCCAATATTAATGATCCTTGGGACTGTTTATTTGATTTCATGAAATACTGTAACATTACTGAACAACCTACTATTCTAAGTGGATTATTTAGATGATAAGTGAAATTCAAAGTCTTCTTGATTCATACGTTGATTGGTTACGGGATAAAACGGTTTTACGTAAAATTAATGAATGGGTTGAGATCACGACACCTTATCTGGATCGCCATAATGACTATATCCAGATTTACGCAAAGAAAAATAACGGTGGATTCTTGCTAACTGATGATCGAGATACAATAAATGATCTTGAGATGTCAGGTTGTAAAATTGAAAGCCAGAAAAGACTTGATATTTTAAAAACAGTATTAAATGGTTTTGGTGTACAAGAGACAGAAGGTGCGATACAAGTTCAGGCTTCACCTAGTAATTTTGCGCTGCGTAAACACAATTTAGTCCAAGCAATATTAGCTGTTAATGACATGTTCTATCTCGCTTCTCCATATGTGGAAAGTTTGTTTTATGAAGATGTTGTTGCCTGGTTAGATGAAAATGACATAAGTTATTTTAAAAATGTGAAGTTATCTGGTAAAAGCGGATATGACAACCACTTTGAGTTTGTCATAGGTAAAACTCGTCGAATGCCAGAAAGAATAATAAAAACAATAAATCGTCCAAGCAAAGAAACAGCAAAAGCATTAGCATTTGCTTGGATTGATACAAAAGAAGTACGACCTTCCGATTCTCGTGTTTATGCTTTACTTAATGACTCGGAAACAAAAATTCAATTAACAATTATTGAAGCATTGAAGAGTTATGATTTGAAACCTGTTCAATGGTCCAAGCGTAGAGATGTTCGAGATGAACTGGCTGCTTGAACAAAATAATTCATTCTTGGCTTCCGAATGAAATGCCCCTTCTGCGGTCATCTTGAAGATAAGGTTGTCGATTCACGCTCAAAAAGAGAAGGAGCCGCAACACGACGAAGACGCGAATGCCTTAACTGCGGTGAAAGATATACCACTTATGAGTATATCGAATCCACACCTCTCGTTGTGCTGAAAGGTGACGGACGAAGCGAAGCGTTTGATCGCGGAAAGCTGAAAGCCGGAATTGTCATTGCCTTAGCCAAGAGACCTGTCTCGCCTGAAGCAATCGACCATCTCGTAACTGAAATCGAGGAACAATTCTTCGAAGCAGGTAAGCAACAGGTGTCTTCTAAGGAAATCGGTGAGTTGGTTATGGAAAAACTGAAAGGTCTTGATGAAGTTGCATATATACGTTTTGCCTCTGTTTACAGGCGATTTGAAGATATTGGCGAATTTAGAAGAGTACTGGAGAAAATGTGATATTTGAAATGTTTATTTAATGTTCACAAAACAGAAAAAGGACGAAGAGGCTCGTTTCAACGAATTTATAAAACACAAAGAGGATCCCGGAAACGATTCAGGACAAGGTGATGACAGTCGGTTGCCTCAGGAACTCTTCGGTCTCAACTGGGGCGCTTTACTGTTAAATTTTGTCTGGGGACTGGCAATGAAAATACCCTGGACATGGCTGCATGTTGTACCGATAATAGGCTTTATAATGCCGTTTGTGTTTTTATTTAGAGGCAACGAATGGGCATGGAAATATCGACGCTGGGATTCCATTGAACACTTTAAAAAAGTGCAGGATAAATGGCTGATGGCGGGAATTATATTCACTGTAATATCATTCATTCTCAGCATTGCATTGATGTCCTGGACTAATAGCATGATGATGAAATTATTAGCGCCTGGAAAGTATTATTGATTAGAGTTAAAGAAAAAGTAGTGATATTTAAACGATTATTTATGCTGGGTGACAATGCTCTTTAAACTTAAACCGATTGCCCGTGAACTACTAATATTTCTTGGATATTTTACACTCGCTGTCTTAATGACATTACCTTTAGTATTTTATCTCGACAGCAGTATTCCGGGTGTCGGCTCCGATCCTATTTCGCATTACTGGAATTCATGGCGGTTTAGTTACTCGCTACAAGCGCCTTTGATCTTTCACACTGTAGAAGCTCCTGATCCGTTTTTTATACAGCCGTTCCGCATAATCTATGTAATTATTACCGCTTTTTTTGCCGATCTGCTGTCATATAATTTATTGATCCTGCTCGAATTTGCCCTTTCAGCTTATGGGTGTTATAGACTTACTCTTTATATACTGAAAGACCGCTGGGCGGCTGTTTATTCCGGTGTTATATTTGGTCTTAGTCCTTTTATGTTTGCTAAAGGAATGGGACATACTGGAGCCTTGCAAGCGATATCTATTCCGCTTGTAATGCTCGAATTTTTTAAGGCTTTGGATAGCAATGAGTACTGTCTGAAGCGCTCAATTACAGCCGGTATCTGGGCTGGTATTGCCGTATTTACGTCTGTCTATTTCGCTATTTATGTTGGATTGTGGCTGCTTGGTCTGGCGTTTTGGTTGCTTGCAACGAAACGATCCAACTGGGTTTTAAACTGGATTACTACAGTATCAGTAATGGTTGTATTAGCGCTTCCCAAGGCTATTACTATGATAAAACCGGCTGCTGAAGCTTCCTATTTAACCATTAAAACACTCGGTAAATGGTATCTGACGTCAATCGACCTTTTGGGAATCATTACACCTCATTGGAATCATCCGATATGGGGAAGCTTTTTTGATATTTTCCATATAAGCTCTCCTGAGCGAGCTGCTTTTCTTGGAATCAGCGTACTGATTCTCGCTGTACTTGGCTGGCGAAAACATCAATACAGAGATTGGCGCATCTGGATTGGGATTTGGACTTTAAGCGCCTGGATACTGTCGCTTGGACCAATGCTGCAGATTGCAGGCAAACCGACTTTTATACCATTGCCTGATGCTGTTCTTTCAGTTTTTCCGATAATAAGCGCCGTAACATCCGTTTCAATGTGGATGGTACTCGCTGTGCTCGGTGTTGCTTTACTCGCAGGTGGAGGCGTTGCCTGGTTACACAGACGAGGCAACTGGTGGAGATGGACATGGATAGCTGTCATTCTTATAGCGGTAATAGAATATCTGCCTAATCCTTATCCTGTAATTCAAATGAAGAAACCCGTTGTTTTGAAACAGCTTGCGGAAGATCCTGCTAATAAAGCAGTGTTGTCACTTCCAGTCGGTGGCAGAGACACTATGGGTGAAATCGGCAGCTTCGATCCTATGTCGATATGGTATCAAACACTACATAGAAAGCCCATAATTGGTGGACGTGTTAGTAGAATGAGTGAAACTCAGCGCAATTCACTTGATTCGGATCTGATTAAAAGGATTATACATACTCAGGATTCGGTGATTTTATCGGAGAAACCAATTCAGGCATTTAATCCGCGTTCACAAGGCATCCGAGTTAAAATATTGCGGTGGGTGGAAAAAGATAGCTGGCTTGCTGGTTTAATAAAGAAAATAATTGGTCAGGCAAAACTGGATCAGGTTCTTAACAAAGCTAAACGTGATCATGGAACGCCATTGGAAGCTTTACCGACATTAATTCAATTGGATAGCGAGACAGCCCTTAATCAGGCAGATTCACTTGACATAGGATTCGTTCTCGCAAATGATTTATCGTCCTCTGTAGTGAAGGGAGCGCTGAGAACCTGTAAAGAAATACTTCCGCTTGAACTAATTGGAGAAGAAATGGGAGTTGCTTTGTATAAAGTTATTTATTCAGATAACGATACATTGACAGCTCTTTATAGGTAAGAGCGCCGTCAGGCGTCCTCGCCTGATGGATAACACTTTATTATTAGTAACCATAAAAATACAAAGAAGATTCAGTACTTTTAACAAGTAATAGATTACAAAAACACATGGAAATTATCCTTTTCATCATTACAGCGTTGATAGCATTAGCATCTGCGCTGATGGTCATCACACGCAAAAGCCCGATTGCATCGGTACTGTTTCTTGTGCTGACCTTTGTCTGTATTGCAGTACTGTACGTCATGCTCGGCGCTCAGTTCATTGCGGCGATGCAGATAATCGTTTACGCCGGCGCAATTATGGTGCTCTTCCTGTTCGTACTGATGCTGCTCAATCTGCGCGGCAACCAAGGCTGGGAGAACATCTCCCCCGCTCGCATCGGTCTGGGCTTCGCAGCAGCAGGATTACTGCTGCTCGTTGCAGTTGCCTGGTTGAAAACAGCAGGAAGCATGGAAGTAGCAGGACTCGATCCTGAGATGGGCACAGTCTCCGCATTCGGAGATGTCCTCTTTCAGCGTTTCTTACTTCCATTCGAAATCGCCTCAGTATTGCTGCTTGGAGCTATCATAGGCGTCGTTGCTATGATAAAACGCAAACCGCTTGCAGAGCTTGGTGAAGATAAAGAAGGGAAAGTATCATGACCCTCGGACCCGGATGGTATCTCACGCTCTCAGCGTTATTGTTTTGCATAGGCATTGCAGGCGTTCTGACGCGCAGAAATGCGCTGATCATCTTCATGTCTATTGAGTTGATGTTGAATGCTGTCAACCTAAGTTTCGTGACCTTCGGACGCTATTTACCGGATGCTAACGGACAGGTATTTGTCTTCTTCATAATGGCTGTCGCTGCGGCTGAAGTCGCCGTAGGACTGGCAATTATCGTAACCATCTTCCGGCATAAGGAAAGCGTGGATATAGATAAAGTCAACCTGATGAAATGGTAATACACTACGGAGTGCTGTCACGTGCCCCCACGTGACAGTGATAAAACTCCGACGAGAAAACAAAATATGAAATATCTGATTGCCATTTTAATTCCGTTGTTAACTTTTATCGGCTGCACGGATAAGTATGATTTTATGATTCCAGCGAGCGATGAAATCTGGCCTCTCGCTGAGAGTAATAAATGGACTTATGATGCATCTGCAACCATAATAGATACAAATAGCATAAGGGCGACGGTGTTGATTTGGGTTGATTCAACATTCTTTTGGAATGATGAATTTCCCTGGTACACACTGAAAACGATTAGCAATTTGCTCCCATTGAATCTATCATATCGTCTTGAAGAGGATGGCTTGCACAGGCTAACTTTCTCATTGGACAGCAGCGCTGCAACAAATGAATTATACTTAAAATACCCATGTGAGGTAAATGAGGGTTGGACATTGTCAAATGGAAATACTGTCATATTATTAAGTGATAATGATCAGGTAAATAATACATTAGGTAATTACACAGGCTGCTACCGTTATAAAGAGAGTTACTCAGGTGGAGGTTACAATGAGGTAAGTTTATTTCCTGGTATCGGACCACTCTTGATGGATTACACCATAACATCTCCGATAGGTAGATTAAAAGCTAAGGCTGAGCTTGTTAATTATGAGGTTAATTAAAATAAAAATGAAGCTTACATACATATCGTTAGCGCTGATCCTTCTTCTAACAGGATTCGCAATTCTTGGATGTGAGGAGGATTCACCGACATCACCGGGGCTCCCAAAAAATCTCATATCATTCGGTTTCAATAACTACTGGATATACAATAGTGAATCCTTTGAAAACGACTCGCTTCGTTACCGCAATGTTGATACACTAACGATTAAGGATGAAGTTTTAATCTGGGGCAGTTCTGAATGGATGCAATATCAGGGCAATACCAATGTATATTGGCGTAATGGAGTTGATGGCGTCTGGCGTTTAATTATCAATAACGAATACCCTTTTGGAATAGCGGACAGGTATTATTCCTATCCGACTGCAGCTGGAGAAATTTGGTATGCAGCATCTACTGACGACACTATAAGAGTTGTTTCGATAGCCGAAACGGTGGAAGTTCCGGCGGGATTATTCGAAGATTGTTATTACTATCAAATCGTCAGTTCTGATGACCGCAGCAGGATTTCGGTTTGGGTTAAGCCGGGTGTTGGTATTGTGCAGCAAAGCAATTTGAGGTTTGCAAATAATGATACCTTACGAACTACATCATTATTAAAAGAATACTACGGTTCCAATTGATTTGATTGCCGGTTTGTATTAGAACGCTGTCTCGTGTCCTCACGTGACAGAATAACGGTGACTGAAAGACCACTAATACCGGTGGGGCAGACATTTTTGTCTGTCATCTAAAATCAAGTTACTACCAGGAGGTAAGTTATGGAAAATCATAATGTTGAAAATGCACATTGTCCTTTCTGCAACGCAGAGACTCTTTCCTGGGAAGGTGTTAACATAGTCTGTCTTGAATGTTGCGATCGGGCGCTGGATAAGGATGGCAATCCTCACAAGGTTAAGTACAAATGGGATAAGCGGATTGAGTCACTAAACTGCCTGCCTTGGAAGGTTTACATTGATGGGAAGGAGTGCTATCAGCACTATTTCCTTGGAATCTGCATAACAATACTGGTAGATGACGCCCCTGACTTCTTCAAGGTTCTCTGTGAAGATTAGACAGGAAGAAACATTTGACAAGAGAGTATATTGGGTGGCGCAGCCATTCCTGCCTGTGATGTAGTTTGTTAGGGCAAGTAAAATTAATGTACAATCACCCTCCCACCTACGGAGTAGGGGGGAATTAAAGGGGGGTTTCCTTAAGTAATATGATTTTAAGTTATTAAATTACATGTTGATAGATTAATTTGACAGGGTGGCACGGGCTACTCGTTGCCCGTGTTTCTTTATAGAATGTAGAATTAACTGTGGGTGGCGCAGGCGTCACTGCCTGTGATGTTTATAGATTAACTTAAGGCACGACTGTTAAAAAACTATTCCTGATCCTGAATCCCCACAGCGGGAAAGGCAGAAGCCTCAAAGTTCTGGAGACGGTTAAGCCGCTGTTTGATGAAGCCGGAATCGAACTTGACGTCAACAGGACTGATCACTACGAACATGCAAAACAGCTTGCCGAAAGCTTTGACATCAAGGGATACGACGGAATTTGCGCTATCGGGGGTGACGGCACGATGCACGAAGTGGTCAACGGTCTGCTCTCGCGGGAGGATGGATTAAAAATACCGATTGGATTGATACCGGGTGGAACCGGATGCTCTTTTATGTACGACCAGGACTGCCTCGATCCTGTGGAGGCAGCGAAAAGGATAATTGCAGGCAGCGCCAAGCCAATCGACGCAGCAACGGTTGAAGCGGGAGGCGAGTCGCTATATGCATTTAACATCGTCGGTTGGGGTATGATTGACGACATTAACCGTTTGGCTGAGAAGATGCGCTGGCTGGGGGGAAGCCGTTATACGGTTGCTGCTCTTTTACTTATTATCGTCCATCGCAAGCGCAGAGCGAAACTGCTGATTGATGGCGTGGAGCATACGGACGATTTCATCTTCGGCATCGGCTGCAACACGATACACACCGGCAAAGCGATGAAGATGGCTCCCAAGGCAAAGCTTGACGACGGTCTAATCGACCTGGTGGTGGTTCGCAAAGCAGGACAGCTTGAATTGCTGAAGGTCTTCCCAAAGATATTCAGCGGAACGCACATCTCGCATCCGTTCGTCGAATACCGGCAGGTCAAGTCCTTCTCCATCATCCCGGACGAAGTGGACACCCTGACCATCGACGGCGAACCGAAGGGGCATACCCCTGTGCATGTGAAGATGATCGAAAAGGGATTTGAGGTTTTTGGGTAGTATTAAAAAAGGAGTGCCGTCATATATCCTTGAGACCTTCGAAATATTTGGAAAGTGTAGCCCGTCATTCCTGCGCAGGCAGGAATCCAGACAAGAATGATAAGTCAGGGTGTTAGAACAATTGGTGAGCCAAGGATAGTGGATGTTTGTCTTGTAAGATACTTAAATAAAGGATTGGAACTATGGTGAGAAATTTTGCCAAATCGGCACTCTTTTTAACGTTGATCTTAGCGCTCAATGCTTGTAATACAGCAAGAGACAACAAGGCTCTAACACCCTACGCAGTCGGTAATTACTGGACTTACGATGTTGAGACTTATTTGAACGATGCTGTTGATCCTGCTACGAGCAATGAACATACCATAAAAATAGAAGAAGAGATCAACTGGGGTGAACACACCTGGTATGGGTATAAAAAGGATGGAAATAGCGAATATTACCGTAACGCTGAGGAGGGTATGTACAGTCTTGAGTTTAATGATGCGCATCCCGATGGATCTGCCAAATTAGTAATTGAATATCCCCTCAAGGTTGGAAGCAGTTGGTCGGTTGAAACGGAAGGACTTGAACCTGTGGTTATTACAACAACAGTTGTTGAAGCCGACGATGAAACTGTAGTCGTACCGGCAGGAATATTTGATGATTGTTTACGCTGTAATATAACAATGTCAGATATGTCCTTTATGGAAGGACAAATTGGTAATTGGGTAAAGCAGACAAAATGGTTCAAACCGGGTGTCGGTTGGGTTAAAATGGAGATAGTTTTTACAACATGGGAACAGGTTTTTCTCCTGAAAGAATATCATGTTAAATAAGGTGAAGACTATTCATGAGCTTAAGGAGTACTGTTTTTAATAGTGGTTAAATAAAATATCCTGTTTATCCTGTTAATCCTGTCAAAAGAAATAGTGGATGAAAATGAGAAAACGACTGCGTAAAAAGAAACATCTTTGCGAGTTCAAAGAGTTCGGTTGTGAGTTGATTATCGAGAGAAACACCAAATCTGACTATAAAGAATTCATGTATGCCTTTATAGATGACGCCATCGAAGCCAACGACTGTTACTGCGGTGGCGGAGGCAAAGAAGACCATTGGGAATTCATCGTTGAACTCGGTCACAAAGACGATAATCCTGAACAGCGACTTAAACAGGTCTGCAATTGGCTTGACAGCAGAGAGGATGTAAAGGAATACAAAACAGGTGAATTGATTGACTTGTGGTATGGGGAATTCTCTGATGATTGAGAGGATTGTTAAAACAATACAAGGCTTTTTAATTGAAAGGTAACTAAGATGAGTAAAAAAGTAAACCTGCCAACAATTAGAGCTTTACAAGACGCTTGCATTACTGCAATTGAACAACTTGGCGGCTCTGCCAATAATCGTGAAATAGACATGCGAGTTGCAGAAATATTAAAATTAACAGACGAACAGCTTAAGATTCCTCATCAGGGCAGCAAAGGTAGCAGAACGGAATATAATTACAGGATGGCTTGGGTAAGAACAAGCTTGAAAAAGCAGGGACTAATTAATAATCCTGTGAAAGGTACGTGGAATCTGACAAATTCTGAAAAATCAGAAAAGATCGGTAGAAAAAAGAACACTGAATTGGTTGCTAAGGACAAAAAAAGAACTAATGACAATAGACTAATCCATCAGGTGATGCTGCAAAACCTGCTCTCTTTCGGACCGGATACACCTCCGCTTGAGCTGGAAAATCTTAACGTCTTGATCGGTCCGAACGGCTGCGGTAAATCGAATTTCATTGAGGCAATCGCAATCATGCGCTCTACTCCTGGTGATTTTCAAACTGCATTAAGGAATGCAGGAGGAGCGAGTGATATAGCTTGGAAAGGAAATCCTAACAATAATTCATACATTAGTATAATTACAAGAGTTTTGAATATATCCCTTATACATTATATTTCACTAGAGTCAAAATGGAGCAGTGTAACTCTCAAAGACGAGATTATAGCAGATACGAAGCGTACAGATGAGGATGGTCAACCACTTGTTTACTTTCAGCATGGTAAACAGAAATCACTTATCAGAACAAAGCAGAATGATGAATGGATTCTGCGAGAAGTAGAGTTAGATTCTGCAAATCCTGCTCTCGGACAAATTAAAGATGCATCCTCGTATCCTCATCTTTTTTTCTTAGGTCACTACTATAATCAAATTCGCATCTATCGTGATTGGTCATTCGGTAGAGACACTATTTTCAGACTTCCTCAGAAGGCTGATATGCCGAATGATCATTTAATGGAGGATTTCTCTAATCTTGGAATGTATCTGAATCGTCTCAGAAGGAATGTACCTGCTAAAAAGGCTGTAATTGCCGGATTGCAGGATTTATATGAAGGAATAGATGACTTTGACGTGAAGATTGACGGTGGTACCGTTCAAGTCATTTTCTTTGAAGGTAATTTTGTAATACCAGCTACTCGACTTTCGGATGGTACTTTGAGGTATCTTTGCCTGATGGCGATCCTCCACGATCCGGAGCCACCGCCGTTGATCTGCATCGAGGAGCCGGAGTTAGGATTACACCCGGATATTTTACCGTCTCTTGCTGATCATTTGATATCAGCATCTGAGCGTACGCAGTTGATAGTAACTACCCATTCCGATATCCTCGTGGATGCGATGAGTGAAAGACCTGAGTGCGTTGTCGTGTGCGAGAAACATGACGGTAAAACGGAGATGAAGAGGCTTGACAGGGAATCGTTACAAGTCTGGCTTGACAAATATCGATTGGGACAGCTTTGGTTAGACGGTGAAATCGGAGGGAAGCGCTGGTGAGTACTCGAATATATTTGGAAGGCGGTGGTGATTCAAAGTATCTCAGAACTCGTTGTCAGGAAGGATTTCATAAGCTACTAAAGAAACAGGCAAAATTGGATAGAAGAAAACCTCGATTGATCGCATGTGGAGGTAGAGGGAGCGCTTTTGATCGATTCAAAACCGCTCATCATCAAAGTGGAAGCGGTGAATTTGTTGCAATGCTAATAGACAGTGAAGACCCAGTTGCTGATATTGAGAAAACATGGGAACACCTGAAAAAACGTGATAATTGGGATAAACCGGATGGAGCTTCCCACGATCAGGTTCTTTTTATGACCACCTGCATGGAAACATGGATTGTGGCTGACAGAGCAACGTTGAAAGCTCACTATCTTAAATTGAAAATTAACAAGCTTCCTCCATTAACTGATCTTGAGAATCGCAATCGGCATGATGTACAGAACAGACTTAGTGAAGCAACAAAGGACTGCACGAATAATTATGAAAAAGGGAAACGCTCTTTTGAAATTCTTGGAAAGCTCAATCCGGCAACTTTGAGTGATCATCTGCCAAGTTTTAAAAGAATGACAAGGATATTGAGCGAGAAGCTGTAGATAGATAACAATTAGGAGGCATAATGCCAACTATAACCATAAAATCAGATAAGCCGATGGTACTCATTTCGCTTGAAGAGTATGAGTCAATGAAGGAAACCATTGAAATCTTGTCCAATCCTGAACTGGTTAAGGATATTGAACAAGCTCATAAAGACTATAAAGAAGGTAAAACCGTCTCATGGGAAGACCTTAAGAAGGATTTGGACGCTGAAGACGATCAATCATAAAAAAACATCTTTCACACTTTGAAACTTTTACACTTTTACACTTAAAAAAATGTCAAACTACCTTTACTTAATCCCCCTGTTGCCGTTCGTCGGATTTCTGATCAACGGTTTATGGGGCAAGAAACTGGGTGATAAAGCGGTCGGATTTATCGGCTCGGCAGTTATCGGTATCGCTTTTCTGATGTCGATAGCCGCGTTTTTCGAGCTGCTCGGTCACGACGCTCATCACCGCATCATCGAGCATTCATGGTTCACCTGGCTCGCTGCCGGAAGCCTCGAAATTCCGTTCGGTTTGATGCTCGATCCGCTGTCGGCAGTAATGATACTCGTCGTTACCGGAGTATCGTTCCTGATCCATATCTATTCGATAGGCTACATGCACGGCGACGAGAGCTACAGCCGCTATTTCAGCTACCTGAACCTGTTCGTGTTCTTCATGCTTCTGCTCGTGCTCGGCAATTCCTACCCGCTGATGTTCATCGGCTGGGAGGGCGTTGGGCTGTGCAGTTACTTATTGATCGGATTCTGGTTCACCGACAACGCTAAAGCCACCGCCGGCAAGAAAGCATTCATTGTCAACAGGATAGGTGACTTTGGATTTTTGATCGGAGTTTTCCTGATCTTCGCAACGTTTGGAACGCTGTCATTTACGGGCGTCAGTGAACAAGCTCAGTTCTGGGTTGGCTCAACATCGGTAATTTTCTGGATGACGCTCTGCTTGTTTATAGGAGCAACAGGTAAATCAGCACAGATTCCGCTCTACGTCTGGCTTCCGGACGCTATGGCAGGTCCGACACCGGTATCAGCCCTTATCCACGCCGCGACTATGGTCACAGCAGGCGTTTATATGGTGGCGCGAAACTCGTTCCTCTATGTGCTGGCTCCCGGAACACTCAGTATAGTTGCCTGGGTGGGAGTACTCACCGCGCTGTTTGCCGCAACCATCGCTCTGGTGCAGAACGACATCAAGAAAGTGCTGGCTTATTCCACCGTTTCACAGCTTGGCTATATGTTCGTTGGCTGTGGAGTGGGAGCGTTTGCCGCGGGAATTTCGCACCTGATGACACATGCTTTCTTCAAAGCGTTGCTGTTCCTTGGAGCTGGTTCGGTGATTCACGCAGTGCATCATGCTCACGATCATGCTGGATACCACGGTGATGCTCAAGACATCCGCTACATGGGAGGTCTGCGAAAAAAGATGCCAACAACCTACTGGACTTTCGCAGTGGCATGTCTGGCAATCGCAGGCATCTTCCCGCTGTCGGGCTTTTTCTCGAAGGATGAGATCATCTGGCAGTCATTTGCCAACGGTAAACCTGCCGTCGGTATAATCGCCATGATAGCCGCTTTGTTGACAGCGTTCTACATGTTCAGGCTGCTTTACATGACCTTCCACGGCAGTTGGCGGGGAAGGCGCGATCAGGAAGATCACCTGCATGAATCACCAAAGGTCATGACGCTGCCGTTATCCGTTCTGGGGATTCTGTCGATCATCGGCGGCTGGATAATGTGGCCCAAAGCTCTGGCAGGAGGCGCTTGGTTCGAGCATTTCCTGCACCCGTCGTTTGCGGTTGCTGCCGAGCTTGCAGAAGTACATGGTCATCCCTCAATGGCTGCGGAATATTTGGTTATTGTTTTATCTCTCGCAATAGGCGTCAGCGGCATACTTTGGGCAAGAGCTTGGTACATCAAGAATCCTGACATCCCGCGTAAGCTGGCTGAAAGATATAAGTTCGCTCATAAGACGCTGCTTAACAAGTACTGGGTCGATGAAGCCTATGATTTTATGGTCATTCAGACGGTTATTGGCATGGGCGATGGCTTCTGGAAGTTCTTTGACGTTAAGATTGTGGACGGTATTGTAAACGGCACAGCGCAGTTACTCGGTTGGATCAGCACAATAGTCCGCCGCATCCAAACCGGTCTGGTAGGGAATTACGCATTGATGATGGTATTTGGGATAGTGTTAATCGTCGGCTACATGGTCTGGAGGTAAAAACATTTAAACACAAAGAACACGAAGATCACAAAGATTTTTTTGGTGTCCTTTGTGCGCTTTGTGTTTAGAAAAGAGATTGATTCATGGATTTCGCACCTTTACCAGATAAGTTGAACCGCATTGCCAGAGAAATCGTAGATGCTGCCTTCAAGGTTCATAAAGCTCTGGGTCCCGGACTTTTGGAGTCTGCTTATGAAGCTTGTATGGCTCATGAGATGAGTTTAAGAAACTTAAAATTCAGGACACAGGTTGCCCTTCCGGTAGTATATGAAGGAGCTAATCTTGATGCAGGATTTAGGCTTGATATGCTGGTCGAGGAGCAGTTAATAGTTGAGATGAAAGCTGTTGAGAAAGTCATTCCACTTCATGAAGCTCAATTAATGACTTACTTACGACTTTCAAGTTTACGGTTAGGACTTTTAATAAATTTCAACACTCGTTTGATAAAAAATGGAATAAAGAGAATAGTTATCTAACACATTGAAACAAAGGATTTTTCTTTGTGTCCTTTGTGCGCTTTGTGTTTAGAAAAAAGACCTGTATTACATGAAACGGAAAGCGCATCATGAACATTTACATCATGAAAAACTTCAGCCTGCAGGAAGTCTATTTCGGGCTGGCTGAAGGTGAAACTTACGAAGCGGTAAAAACACACAAAGCCAACCAGGACAGCCCCGTCGGGCACTGGAAGTTTGACTCGGAAGAGATCAAATGGGGTCAGGTTGACAGCGATCTGCCGGAAGTATATGCCCGGGCTTTTCTGCAGGCGCTGCGCCGGGAGCCTCCCGACGAAGGCTGGGTGGTTGTTATAGGAATGGATTGAAAAAAAGTGAAATACATTCAGCGGTTATCCTGACCGCCGGTATAGGCAAACGGCTGCGACCGCTGACAAATCACATTCACAAAGCGCTGCTTCCGGTTAGTAATCAGCTGGCATTGCAACTGATCATTGACAAATTGAAAACAACCGGCATAGAAAATTTCTATTTCAATACATTTCATCTTGCTGATCAGGTTGAGGAATTTCTGGAAAAACAATCCGATTTTAACAAGACAATTATCAGGGAAAAGGCGCTTCGCAATACCGGTGGCGGTGTTGCAAATTTCAGGTATATACTTCATTACGAGACATTTTTGCTTCACAATTGTGATGTTTATTCAGAGGAAGATTTATCTAAATTGATCAAATGCCATTTCGAGAATAATAACATCGCAACCCTGATGGTAGTTGATTACCCTGGAATCAATTCGGTCAGAATCGAGAATGATGAGATCCGTGATTTTCGCTCAAATGAAGGTAATTGCACATACAGCGGAGTGGCTGTCTTTTCACCTAAAATCTGGAAATACTTCCCGTATGAAGAAGTATTTTCAATCGTTCCGGTATTTGAAAAGACTATCGAAAGTGGTGAAAGAATCGGCGCGTATTTGTCAAACGCATATTGGAATGATTTTGGAACACCGGAAAGATACCAAAATTTGCAAGATCATTTAAGTATTAATAAACCTAAGTCATTGTTAAAACAACCATGAACGAAATCCAGACAGAATGGCTGCAGGAACGGTTCCCACACGAAAAAATCGAGCAACTGCCTGTATTTGGATCGGTGCGGGAGTTTTATCGCTTGTATGGAACGGAAGATACACGTGTTGTTATATATGACGAAAATTTGGATCAGTTTAATTTGTTCATTGAAAAAGCGAGCATTTTTGAATCGCTGGACGTGAAAATCCCGCGAATTTACGACGCTTCGGCAAGCCAAAAACTTGTCATTGTTCAGGATTTGGGTGACATTTCGCTTGAAGATATTATCAATAAAAATGAGACCGCTGACAGACTTTCATATTACCGTAAAGTGATCGATATTCTAACCGGCTGGCAGAAGCGATTTGATGAATCTCCTGAACTGATAGAAGCGTATAAACTGCCTGAGTATGACGTTGACTTTGCCTTTAACGAATCGCGGTTATTCATCAACAGGTTTCTGAAACGTTGTACGGATAATTCCTGTACCTGGATAGCAGATTTGAAGCCGCAGTTTGTCGATCTGGCGATGAAAGCTTCCGACATCAGAAAAACGCTGATGCACAGGGACTTTCAGGCGCGCAACATCATGTGGCATGAGAACGAGCCCTATTTTGTGGACTTCCAGGCTTGTATGCTGGGTCCCTATACTTATGACGTTGCTGCGCTTGTTTATGATAATCATGTCGATTTGAAGGACGATGAAAAACAGAAATTAATAGATTATTTCTATGAGTCTTATCCTGACTGCGACCGTGACGATTTCTATGTTGCAGCCCTGCAAAGAACGCTTCAGGCTGTCAGCGCTTATGCTTATTTATCCCGTCAAATGGGCAAAACACAGTACGAGCAGTATATCCCGAAAGGTCTGAAGCATTTGAGAGAGTTATGTGAACGGTTTGGTTGGAATAACACATTATTAAGTGGTGTCGAACGTCTCGTTTGACACAAAACTCTGTTCCGTCAGGTCTTGGCACGACAAAGTCGGGTTGTGACCTAACGGTAAGTACTTATATATTGGATGTCTTTAAAAAATCACAAATAAAAATACATTGGTGATAGATGAGAAGGTGCAAGTAAAGTTTATCAGGAGATAAAATGCTAACAGAATACATACAGGCAGCGATGAGGCGGGCAAGCTATGAGATCATGGAAGACGGCAGGTTCTTCGCCACGATCAAGGGCTTGAAGGGACTCTGGGCGGATGGTGATACACTCGAACAGTGCCGCGAAAACCTGCTCGATACTCTCGAGGACTGGATACTCGTAAGCATCCGTGAGAAGTTACCTATACCGGAAATTAGGAGCAATATATAAACATACAAAAATCAAAATAAGAAATAATCATGAGTGAACTCAGACAAATCCTTGAAGACATTCGTCGCAAACTTACGAATGGTGTTTATCAGAACGAAGAGCATGTCCGACTATCTCTGGTAGCAAGAATAGTACAGTCATTGGGATGGGACATATGGAATCCTGGTGAGGTTAATGCGGAATACAAAGCGACACCTCAGGAGGATAATACAAAAGTAGATTTGACACTTCTTACATCTCCACGCTCGGCAGCAGTTTTCATTGAGATTAAAGATGTGGGAAAGTTGATCCCAAAATTGAGTGATACTAAGATTCAAATGAAGGGATATTTGCGTAACTATTCGGCTCCATTTTGCATTCTCTGTGATGGACAGCAATGGCTGTTTTATTATGTTTACGCCGATAGGATTGACTTCAGTGATAAATGTTTCAAGGAAGTAAATATAAATAAGGATAGTATTGATGAACTAGAATCTGTATTTTATAAATATCTGGCGAAGGAAAACCATCTGAATGGTAAATCTAAAACTGATGCAGAAACTGAAATGGCACTATCAGATAGAGAGCGACAAATCAGGGAATGTCTGAGTGAAGCTCAAAACCTTATAAAATCAAATCCGCTACTCAGCCCTGTACAAGCACTCATTCAAGTTTCAATGGAACGATATAACATTGAAATTACACAATCAGAAGCTTATAAATGTTTTAACGAAAGTAATACAGTGGAAAATACTGTATCATTACCTATTTCTGTAACACAATCACCTCATCAAGCACAAACAAAAAATGATAAATTACGTGGTGGTACGACTGGATTTGGTAAAACAAAGCTAAATGGATTTTCCTTTAATGGAACATATCATAGTGTCAATAATTGGGCTAATTTACTTCCTGAATTATCCACTGTCTTAGCAAAACAGTTTGCAGATTTCGAAAGAGTTCTTAATCTTAAAGGTAGGACGCGACCTTATTATGATATAAATGATAAAAATATGCGTAAAGGAAAAGTTATCAACGGTACAAATATTTATGTAGAATCACATGGTGATCCGAACGAGATTGCTCGAAGAGCTCATCTCCTATTAAGAACTTTCAATATCCCAACAGATATATTATTGTTCGATGCACATAAGCGATAATTTTAATAGTCAGGCACTGCTTGATATAGAACGAGATTAAACTTTAGATTGTACTCAGAAACTGCATAAATATACAAAAATTGGATTTTCCATTGATATGCATTGACATAATGTTGCATCTAACTGTAGGAGTACTGTGAGTTCACCGCCGCAGAATCCGAAGATTTATCATATCACGCATATTGATAATCTTCAATCTATTATTACTGATGGCATGCTTCATTCGGATGCGGCTGTTATTGCTCGTGGAGGCGCTAAAAGACGTATAGGTATGTTCGCGATTAAAGAACGCCGACTCCATCTGCCTGTTAGTTGTCATTCTGGTACGAATGTGGGTGACTATGTTCCGTTTTACTTTTGTCCAAGATCGGTTATGTTATATGTACTTTATTGTGGAAATCATCCGGATCTGACATATCACAGTGGGCAAGATCCAATTGTGCATTTAGAGGCAGATCTATATCGTGTCGTTGAATGGGCTGACTCCGTTAATCGTCGCTGGGCTTTCTGTTCATCAAACGCAGGAGCATACTATACTCAATTTTATGCAGATCTAAGAAACATGGATTCTATTGATTGGAATGCTGTTAATTCGAACGATTTTAGTTTTGCTGATATTAAAGAGTGGAAACAAGCTGAGTTTCTTATACATGAGTCATTTCCCTGGACGCTTATCGATCAAATTGGTGTCCGTTCCGGAAGGATGAGGACTCAAGTGGATCAGATTATTATCTCTGCTGAGCACAAACCATTGGTCTCGATAAAACCGGACTGGTATTTCTAAATGAGGATTAAACATGATTGAGTTTCGACGTGGTAATATCTTCACTGCCGATACTGAAGCGTTAGTTAATTCAGTTAATTGTGTCGGTGTTATGGGACGAGGAATTGCATTGCAATTCAAGAAAGCATTTCCAGAGAACTTTAAGGAATACGCTGCTGCATGTAAAAAGGGCGAGGTTCTCCCTGGTAGTATGATGGTATTTGAAACCGGGCAGGTCACTTTCCCGCATTATATCATCAATTTTCCTACTAAGCGTCATTGGCGAGGAAAGAGCAGGATTTCGGATATCGAATCAGGACTAGATGATCTTGTCCTGAAAGTTAGAAAGTTGGGAATTCAGTCAGTTGCGATTCCCCCGCTTGGCTCCGGACTCGGTGGACTGGACTGGTTTGAAGTTCGTCAAATCATAGAGAAAGCGATGGGGGTATTACCTGATGTTCAGGTAGTGGTTTATGAACCTTCGGGGACTCCGGAGATTGCTAAATCACGGGAAGTACCTAAAATGACTCCGGGACGAGCAGCTTTAGTAGGTTTGATGCAGCGCTATTTGGCAGCATTTATGGATCCGGAAATATCCCTGCTTGAAATTCATAAGCTTATGTATTTTTTACAGGAAGCTAATGAACCACTTAAACTACGATTTGTAAAAGCGCTTTACGGACCCTTTGCTGAGAACTTACGGCATGTGCTAATCAGTATTGAAGGTCACTTAATTTCCGGATATGCTGATGGTGGTGATGAGCCAAGTAAACGTCTCGCATTAGTGCCGGGTGCGGTTCAGGATGCTGATCGATTCCTTGAGGATAAACAAGATACGCGGAATAGACTTGACAAAGTCGTTGATCTTATACAGGGATTTGAGACTCCATTCGGACTGGAGCTTTTATCGTCAGTACATTGGGTAGTAACACGTGAATCAGCAGTTACTTTTGATCAGGTTAAAGATGAAACATATAATTGGAATGATAGAAAACGCCGTTTCACAGAGGATCAAATTAACATTGCCTGGCATACACTTCTTTCAAAGGATTGGTTGTCTGTATCTGCTAGTGTTTAATGTGAATTAAATGGTATAGTTTTGAGCTGTGAACGATGTTTTTAAGTTAAGACTGGATATAAGTTTTGGATATCAGATTGATTCTGGAATGATGGTCGGTAAATAAAAAATTATCAAAAAGTGGTTTTTTAATCAAACAGGAATGACGATAAAAATTTCCGTCACATTTCCGTCACACCCTCTATCCCTTATCCGGCAGGGCTTTCCGGTGATAGTGTGACGAAGTGACGCAAATTTTACATACACTCGTGCGCAATATACGATAATATGAGTCAAAATGCAATAGTTTGTGACTTATATATACAATTTTTAAAATTTGACATCCTAAATTAAGTGATCAAGTAAGAAAGTAAACAAGTAAATATATAGTAACAGACAAAAATGTCTGTTCTACTTAATATAAATGGATTCCGGATCAAGTCCGGAATGACAAGTAATTCAATTACGAATTAGGAATTACGAATTACGAATTTAACTGAAGGAATGGAATTGAAAACTGATAATGTAGTGAGAGATAAGAGTTATGCGTTTGCATTGCGTATAATCAAACTTTACAAATATATTGTGGAGAATAAGAAAGAATATACATTATCAAAACAATTGCTCAGAAGTGGAACATCTATAGGAGCTAATGTTGAAGAAGCGATTGGCGCTCAGTCAAAGAAAGATTTCTTTGCTAAACTAACTATCGCTTATAAAGAAGCTCGTGAATCTGAATATTGGTTAAGATTACTTAAAGATAGTGGTGATCTTGATGATAAGGCTGCTGATTCCATATTATCTGATTGTCGTGAATTATTAAAACTACTCGGCAGTATCCAGAAAACCATGAAATCTCGTAAAGCCGAAAATTCGTAATTTGCAATTCATAATTCGTAATTCGTAATTCGTAATTCGTAATTTACACATAGCGTTGTAACTAAGTAAACAGAAACAACATAGAATGAGTATTTTAACCCTAACAATCTTCCTGCCCCTCGTCGGGGTGGCGGCGATCCTGCTGCTCAAAAGGCAGTCCGAAGGTACGGCGAAGTGGATCGCACTCGTAACATCGGTGGTGACGTTTGCGCTGTCGCTGCCGCTGTTCTTCGGTTTCGATAAATCCAAGGGACTGTACGCTAACGGACTGGCAGATCTGCTGCAATTCGAGGTCAGCGTGCCCTGGATCGAGACGTTCAATATCAACTTCCACATCGGGCTGGACGGCATATCGCTGCTGCTCGTGATGCTGACAACCTTCCTGACTCCGCTCTGCATCTGGGGGTCGTTTACCTCCATTAAGGAGCGCGTCAAAGGGTACTACATAGCGTTTCTGGCAATTGAGACCGGCATGATCGGCGTGTTTGCGTCGATGGATCTCGTGCTGTTCTACGTCTTCTGGGAAGCCATGCTGATCCCGATGTACCTGCTGATAGGCGTCTGGGGCGGTCAGAACCGCGTTTATGCCGCGGTGAAGTTCATCCTCTACACGATGGTCGGGTCGCTGCTGATGCTGGTCGGGATAATCTGGCTGTACTTCAACGGCGTACCGGGTGAGCATACGTTCGATCTGGTCAGGATATACCAGCTTGGAGCGATCCCTGCCAAAGCGCAAGCTTACCTGTTCGGAGCGTTTGCGCTGGCGTTTGCGATCAAGGTGCCGATGTTTCCGTTCCATACCTGGCTGCCGGATGCGCATACCGAAGCTCCCACAGCCGGTTCCATCATCCTGGCAGGCGTGTTGCTGAAGATGGGGACTTACGGGTTTATCCGCTTCTGCATACCGCTCTTCCCCGCTGCCGCGCAAGAATATGCGACTCTCGTGTCAATACTCGCTGTCATCGGGATTATTTACGGCGCGCTTGTGTCGATGATGCAGACCGATATGAAGAAACTGGTCGCGTACTCGTCGGTCAGTCACCTCGGCTTCGTGATGCTCGGACTGTTCGCTTTCAACATGCAGGGTTTGCAAGGTGGCGTGATCCAAATGGTTAATCACGGACTGTCCACAGGCGCATTGTTCTTCCTGGTCGGCGTGATCTACGAAAGACGGCATACAAGGATGATCGCTGAATATGGCGGGATAGCTAAGGTTATGCCCGTTTATGCGACGTTCTTCATGATCGTGGCTCTGTCGTCGATAGGGCTGCCAGGATTAAACGGCTTCGTGGGTGAATTTCTGATACTGGTTGGGGCTTTCAAAGCAAAAGCCGTGTTCGGGATACTCGCTGCATCAGGCGTGATCTTCGCTGCGGTTTATCTGCTCTGGATGTATCAACGTGTGTTCTTCGGTGAAGTGGTGAAGGAAGTCAACAAGAAACTTGTGGATCTGACGATGACTGAGAAGGCTATTCTGACACTGTTGTTGATATTCATAGTCTGGATCGGCGTTCATCCGACGACGTTCCTAAGTATTAGTGAGAACTCGGTAGGAATGGTGCTGACGAGGCTTGGTATCTAACAAGGATAGACAGGATGAACAGGATGTCAATTTTGAATATTGGATTAATCCATTAAAGTTAAAGAAGGAGTATCAGGTGAAAAAATTAATCTTTGTGGCGATTATCGCGTGTTGCATTCTGCTGTCCGGATGTACGTTCATGCAAATGGACAGAGGATCAATTCAGACCGTCGCTAATCTCGATAAGGATCAGTATGAGATAACTGGCGATATCGAAGGAAACGCCAGCGTTACCACAGTCTTTTTCTTTTTCGCGATAGGTTTGGAGTCAAATTATGGTACGCTCTATAATCCGACGTTTCATACTCCCTGGGATAATGGTCATGGAGGTGTCGAAGGTATGGCAATCTATAATGCAATTGAAAACTCCGATGGAGCCGACATGATTATTGCTCCCCGGTTCGAAACGCGAGTTACCGGATTCCCACCGTTTTACTGGAAAACAACGGTGAAAGTTAAGGGGAAAGGGATAAAGATTAAGAATTAAGAATGTTGTCTTTCATGTTACTATTAGTTAAATTGTAAGGTTTGAATGTTTCGGAATTTAGCGCTGTTGATCGGTGTTGTTCTGCTGTGCCTGATCGCACTGGAGTTCTCATTACCGCTCATAATAGATCGTGATTTTGTGAATATCCTCTACCGTGAAGATCATTCGATTGGCTTTTTACCGCTGCCTAATCAAAAGATACGTTCGATTCAAGACAAGGTCTATAAAACCAATAACTACGGATTCAGGGACAGCGACTGGGATGCAGTTGATAAAACAAAGACTCGGATCGGATATATCGGCGATTCCGTGACATTTGGAATGGGCGTTTCAGACACAGAGATATTTCCTTCGCTACTTGACTCAATGCTCGCTAACGAGAATGCTGAGGTTTACAACTTCGGTGTAGGACGATATGCAACACCGAATTATTATGGTATATTACAAAGTTTTGCTGACAGCCTGAAACTTGATGCGGTTGTGATCTGCTTTCTGCTGAATGATTACTTTGTCGAAACTAACGAGCCATATATCTATATCGAAGCGAAATCCGGTCGCTGGGCGAGAAAATCGACAAGTAGCTTCGGCGTCTGGTTTCGTTGGCAGATGCGGAAATCAGCGGTCATTTCCTTTGCATATCTGGCATACCTGGAGCTGAAAAGGCAATTATCAGGCTCTAGTGATAAACGCACAACACAGGAAAAAACAGAAGCTAAAATTACGAAAATTATAGGATGGAAAGATAGTTTCAAATTGCAGGTTGGAAAGATCGTTGAGCTATGTGATAAAGCAGAACTGTCTCTAACTGTCTGTATTATCCCAACAGGCGGTATGATCGAAGGGCCAAACGTCGAGGAGCTGCAATTCCAATATCAGACGATGGTTGATGTGTTCAATCAGAGTGGAGTTAAGTATTTTGATTTAAAAGATATTTTCACAAAGGATAATTACGGAGAGTATTTTCATCACTTTGATGTGGTTCATCCGAATGAAAAAGGGCATCGTTATATTGCTGGAAAGATGTATCCGATTGTGATGGAATTAGTTGAAATAAAAGACGATTCAACATTCTCAAACAGTGATTAATTTAAATTTACAGGAGTTATTAAAGTTTGTTCAAACAGATAATTAAAAACATAGTATTTGTATTACTGCCTACGATTATCGTCTGTCTGATTCTCACTGAATTGTTTTTCAGGTTTGGCATACCCGCTGCTGAGAGTCCTTATTTCTATTATGACAAAGACGATAATATGATGCGTTTCGATACGAGTGTGCAAAGAGAAGGAACTTTCACGATTGGCAGATTTGCCGAGTACCGGGCAAAATGGCGAGTCAACGATGCCGGCTGGAACAGTGAAGTGGATTATCTACCTGCAGAACAGAGGGAGAAACCACTAATAGCTATCTTTGGGGATTCTTACATAGAAGCTCTGCAGGTTGACGTCGATGAGAATATTGCGGGAGTGTTACGGGATATCGTTGGAGATGAATACGATGTTTACAGCTTTGGTACATCAGGATCGGCTCTGCCGCAATATTTAAATATGGCGCGCTATGCTAACAGGCATTTTCAACCTGATATTATTGTGGTTACAGTAATTCATAATGATTTTACAGAGAGCCTTAAAGAGTTTAACAACAGGAATTACCATCTTAGGCTTGATAAAGTTGGTGATAACATCATTGAGATTGCTCCAAAACCTTATGTTCCAAGTAAGATTAAACGTCTTATGAGACCGAGTTCAATAGTCAGGTACTTATATCAAAACCTTAAGGTCAAGTTTGATTTCGGCAAGAAGGAAAATCCAAAATTTGTTTCAAATATAAACATCAATGTCGCGGAATCGAATCGTTCATCTATTGATGAAGCAGTTCATTATGTAGTAAAAAAATTCCGCGGGGAAAATCCCGATAAAGCAATAATTTTCATGATTGATGCTCCCAAGAGTGACATTTACAATGGAACTGTTGAAACAAGTGAAATTATGTGGATGCATGATATGTTGAAGGAGGCCTGTCAGCAGGATAGTTGTTATTACCTCGATTTAACATATCCATTTTTGGAAAAATTTACACAGGACAGTATCAGGTTCAATCCGCCTATTGATGGACATTGGTACGAGGAAGGGCATAAAACGGCTGCCAATGTGCTTTATAAACACCTTTTAGATAATAAAATCATTGATAGTCCAACTAAAACAGAAACAGAATGAAATCTAAATATATATTAGGAATATCCGCTTTTTACCATGACTCGGCAGCATGTCTGCTGAAGGATGGTGAAATCTTTGCCGCTGCACAGGAGGAGCGGTTTACACGGAAGAAACATGATCATCGCTTCCCCGTCAATGCGGTTGAATACTGTTTAAAGGAAGCTGGGATTACGATAAGCGATGTTGATGATGTTGTCTTTTATGATAAACCGTGGATAAAGTTTGAAAGGCTCCTTGAAACTTATCTAACTTTTGCGCCACAGGGTATTGCATCATTTCTGAAAGCCATGCCGCTCTGGCTGAAGAAAAAGCTCTGGATGGATGATCTGATCAGGAAAGAAACCGGTTTCGATGACGATATTCTCTACCCTGAACATCATCAGTCACATGCTGCATCAGCGTTTTTTCCTTCACCCTACCAGAGGGCTGCCATTATCACAATGGATGGTGTAGGTGAATGGGCAACGGCATCCTGGGGTGTTGGACATGATAACAAGATTGACTTAAAATATGAACTGCGTTTCCCGCACAGCCTTGGGCTTCTTTATACTGCCTTTACCTATTACACTGGCTTCAGGGTAAATTCAGGTGAATACAAAGTCATGGGACTTGCTCCTTACGGTGAACCAAAGTATGTTCAGACTATACTTGACAACTTGATAGATCTGCGCAATGACGGCTCTTTCAGAATGAACATGAAGTATTTCAACTACTGTCAGGGCTTGACCATGACGTCGGGAGCTTTCGATAAACTCTTTGGAGGTCCTCCGCGGAAACCTGAATCAACATTGACTCAGAAAGAGATGGATCTGGCTCGCTCAGTTCAGGACGTGACTGAAGAGATCATGCTGAGGATTGCGCGTCATGTTAGGAAGGAAACCGGCGAAAAATACTTGTGTCTCGCAGGTGGTGTAGCATTAAATTGTGTAGGAAACGGTAAAATACTTCGTGAGAACATCTTCGATGAAATCTGGATTCAACCGGCTGCTGGTGACGCTGGTGGAGCGCTTGGCGCTGCGCTGCATGTCTGGTATCACACTCAGGATAATCCTCGTCAGGCTGATCCCGAAAACAAACGCGATATGCAGAGCGGGTCATATCTCGGTCCGATATTTTCCACTGAAAGAATCGAAAAGTGGCTAAATAGAAAAGGCTATAAATATCATCGCTTTGAGCGTGAAGAACTGCCCGGCAAAGTAGCAGAGATTATAAACAGTGAAAAAGTTGTCGGTTGGTTTGGCGGGCGAATGGAGTTTGGTCCGCGTGCGCTTGGAGCGCGCAGTATTATCGGTGATGCACGTAGTCCGCAGATGCAGTCAACCATGAATCTAAAGATCAAATACCGCGAATCTTTCAGACCGTTTGCTCCGTCTTGCTTAGTTGAAGATGTATCTGAATTTTTCGATCTTGACAGACCTTCGCCTTACATGCTGCTTGTGGCGCCGGTGCTGGAAGAACGCCGCGTTAATATGTCGGATGAGCAGGATAGGCTCTTTGGAATCGAAAAACTGAACATACCACGCAGTGATGTACCTGCGATTACGCATGTCGATTACTCAGCAAGAGTTCAGACGGTTGATAAACGAGACAATCCTCAGTATCACCGCATGATCGAGGAGTTTAAAAAACTGACAGGCTACGGGATTATCATCAACACATCATTCAATGTGCGCGGTGAGCCGATAGTCTGTACGCCTCAGGATGCTTATCTTTGCTTCATGCGTACGGAAATGGATGTGCTGGTGCTCGAGGATTGCATTCTGTACAAGGAAGAACAGGAAGCGCTGAAGGATGATGTTGACTGGCGGGAACAGTATGAATTGGATTAAACATCGGAGTAAAGAAGCTTGCTTCGTTAAATAATAAAGTAAGCAAATCGGAGTAACGAAGCTTGCTTCGTTGATTAAAAAAGTACAAGCAAGCTTGTGCACTCCGGACATTAACAGAAAATTAAAACTTAAACATAGATGAAACAACAAAGAAAAACAAACAAAGAGCTGCGCAAGTTCGGATTGGTGATGACTGTACCGCTGGCAATCATCGGTGGGTTGCTGTTCTGGCGTGAAAAACCGGCAGCGCCTTATTTCATAGGGCTTGCAACGTTCTTTTTAATAACAGGGCTGGCAGTACCGATTGTGCTGCTGCCAATAGAGAAAGCCTGGATGGCGCTGGCAAAAGTACTGTCGATAGTGGTAACTTACTTTCTGCTGACAGTAACCTTTTTTGTAATGATAACACCAATGGCTTTGCTGCTGAAGCTGATCAGGAAGGATTTGCTGAGTTTGAAATTTACGTCCAATCCGGGGACTTACTGGGTGAAGGTCGATCCGGATGGACCCGCTTCGCGGATTGATAAACCGTACTAAATTCATTAAACAGAAGAATTAACCTTAGAGATAAAAATGGCAAGACAAAGTAAACTTGGAATGATTTGGGACTTCCTGAAGATACGTAAAAAATGGTGGCTGACGCCGGTCGTCATCTTTATCCTGTTACTCAGTCTGCTGATCGTGCTTTCAGAAGGATCTGCTGTGGCGCCTTTTATTTATGCGATATTTTAGCATAACGGGCTTTACTGAATGAAACGAGCAATAGAGAATGAGTTCTGCTTCTGAAAGGGTATTCGCTGCTAAAAGCGCTCGACACAAACGTCTGGCAAAGCTGCCGATACATGAAAAGGTCAGGATACTGATTCAGATGCAGAAGGTGGCTGCGCCGATATTGAAGAAGCGAGGGAAGGAAGTGAGAGTTTGGAAGATATATGAAATAATGAAAATTGAATGAACAACACAGAAAAAAATAACAACATTTTTAAGTCACAGTCAATCCAGGAGATGATTGACGAGCAGATTCACAGTGAGGGTGGCTTAAAACCCAAGCCTGTGAAACCGCTCAATGCCCCTGTGCTTGCTCAACCGCACACTGCTATCTATAAAATGCACAGGTATTGGGCACGGCGACCTCATAATGTATTTGCTCATATAATTCAGCACTATACCAATCCAGGTGATCTCGTGCTGGATCCCTTTTGCGGTGGCGGAGTTACCGTAGTTGAATCGCTGAAACTAAGGCGGCGAGTAGTGGGTATAGATATAAATCCGCTTGCTACCTGGATTACACAGGTCGAGGTTGAGCCGGTTGATCTGGACGAACTTGAAGCGGCGTTTAACAAGTGGTACGAATGGTGCGTGAAGCAGGTATCACCGTTATTTAAAGCGGAATGCGGAAAATGCGGTAATAAAGACGCACAGGCTGAATGGTATGAATGGTCGAATGTAGTGGTGTGTCCTGATTGCGGGAAGGATGTCGTTCTTGCAGAAGCTGAGAAAGGTAAAAATGCTGTATATACCTGTACTCACAAGGGATGTATGGGGAAGTTCAAACCTTCTAAACTTAAGCGGCGTGATGACAAAATGATGCTGGTGAAAACCCGCTGTGATAAATGTGAACAAACCGATATACGCAAACCAATGAAGTCAGACCTGAAATTGTCAGGCGAGATAGAGAGAGATGAAGCAAAAATTGTGAAGAGTGAAAAACTCTTTGTCCCGGATGACGATTTTCCGGATATGAATCATGTCAGGGAAAACGATCTTTTCTCGAAAGGATTTCTTAAGTTTAAAGACTATTTCACACCTCGGCAGAGGATAAGTATTGCGCGAACAAGAAAATGGCATGAAAATGGTCTAACTAATGAGAATATTCTAAGCGCACTCTTACATATTTTTACTGCATCACTCAGATTCACAAATAAAATGGTATTACGTAACGAAGCATGGCGAGGAACCAATCCTTTGGAATGGCCAGGTCACATGTATTGGCCACCATATACATATCTTGAGGTTTCGAGTTTGTATCCAATTTCAAAACGAAATAAATCTCTTAGAGTAGGTAAGCACAATAGAAATGAAACAATAAATGATTTTTATTTTCCAGTCTCGACAAAAGGTTTAATATCGAAACTAGCTAAAAGCACGACGTGTATGATATTAAATACATCATCAGAGAATATCGCTCTTCCAGACGAAACTGTTGATGCAATCATTACCGATCCCCCCTTCGGTGGGAATGTGCAGTATTTGGAACTTTCTGATTTCTATCTTGTTTGGTTGAGAGGATTGGTTACATGGGGAGGTCTCACTGATAAAACCAATGAAGCAATCCAGACCCGTCACCAGGGATTTAATGGAGCAAAAGATATGGAGCATTATGAAACAATGCTCTATAAGATATTTAGCGAATGCCGTCGTGTGTTAAAACCTGAAGGATACATGGTGATGACTTTCCACAATACTGATGTCAATGTTTGGATGGCGCTGCATAACGCTTCAAGGAGAGCTGGATTTAGATTGCCGACGTATAAAGAATCTCCCAATCGGGGAGTTCTCTATCAACCCGCTATAAAGAATTACACCCAAACGATACATCAGAAGCGGGGCGGATCGCTTCTCGGGGATTTTGTTTTAACGTTTATTCCAACTGAAATACCGGCTGACACTGAAGCTCTACGCATGCAGCTTACGCTTGATGAAGAGAAGGCTCTTCATAAAAAATGTGCGGAAATAATCCGTTACCATTGGGGATTGGATGAACCTTCGTTATGGTCGGCAATTCTACCTTACTTATATGATTCCAACCTTATTGGTCGAATACTGCAATTTGATTTTAAAATTCTGTTGCAGAGCGGTCCGTTTGTATGTAAGACTGTAGATAAAAAGAAGATGTGGTATATGAAAGACATGATGGAAAATGGACATCTGAAAGGCATAGACGTTATTGAAGCTGAGAAGCAAACATTAATTGTAGTGCAGAACTATTTTCGGCAGCATCAGACAGCCACTATGGATGATCTGCTAAAAGCCGTGTATTCCCAGTTGGTTAATTCACAATTACCGAAGTTGGAGACTATTCAGAAGGTTTTAAATACCTATTGTATCAAGCAAAAGTCCAAAATCTCTAAACGCGATGAGTATATTTGGAAGACAGGGAAGCAAACTTCCATTGATGTAGCGCGATTACTAACAAAGCAGAATCATCTTGACCTTGGCGCTGGTTTCACGGATGATCATAATGCGATTATTGAAGCGATTGCTGTATCTGCCATTGATCAGGGTTTTAACGTTCATGTCGGAAAAACCGAACAACGAAAATCGTCTTCATTAAAAGACCTGTCAATTCAACTTACAGGTTTGGAGCTTGGTTTACCGCCGGTTAGTTTTAAACTTATTAAAGAGATCGATTTACTCATTCTCAAGGATAACCATATTCAAGCTGCAATTGAAGTTGTAATGACGCTCTCTACATTTAATAAAGCGATAAATGACAGGTTTAGAAATCTGATAGAAGTTGTCAGCAACTGGAATTATCCTCTTATAACCATTGTTAAAGATGAAGATTATGAGAATGCGATGAAAGAGCTTCGCACTCCGGCAAATTTGAATGCAAAACTGCCTGATAAGGTAAAAGTCCTGCGGTTGTCGCAGTTAAGTATGGAAAACCCATTACAATTAATACTCTGATTAGAAATTTAGATTCAGCCTGCACAAGAATAACACTCTAATATGGGAATTAGGAATTATACTTCTAAGTACTGCATTAATTATCAGTTAGTAATTACGGAGAAATTATGCCTACTGAAGAGGTTGTTATTGTTGGTAAAACGAGAGCCGGGAAAATGGTTTGCGTTGGAGCGCTCTCACTGAAAAGCGGCGCTAATATGCGTCTTAGAAATAAAAAGTTTCCGTTCTGGAAAAGTGATGTTAAATTCGAGATTGGACAACGCTATAAACTGACTTACAGAACATCGACTAATGAAGATAATCCTCATCATTCTGAAGATGTTACAGCCGTCAGAAATAAATTGATAAGGAATATGTCCAACGAGGAAATAGTAGAATTTATTCATGATAAAAGCCGTATTGTCGAGTCGGAAGATCCAAGGTATGTATTCCTATACGACGGCACAGATAGTCCGATGAAATTCGACGGAGCTTCAATATATACACCCGAAGCGGATATTACCCGACTGTTAAGCTCAGTCGGATTTTGGATTAGTCCTTTTGATCTAAAGGAGTCATCCGGCAGTTACACCGGTAAAAACTTGAGAATAAAATATGTCGGAGTAGCGCCTGCTATTCCGGTGATTAAAAGCGGCATGATTATTCGCCTCTCAACAGCCGGATTATGGCGAAAGGATGGCTGTGATGAACTGAGAGCCTATCTTCAAGTGTCGGGGTGGTTCTGATGAGACCTTTGATTACAATAGGATTTGGAGCGCGTGAATTGACTGACTTCATCAGTCAATTGCAGAAACATGATATTGACTATTTAATAGACGTGCGTTCTTCGCCGTATTCCAAATTTAAGCCTGAGTTTAATAAGGACAATATCGCTCCGGTACTGAAGAAACACGGCATAAAATATGACTATTGGGGTGATGTACTCGGCGGATTTCCGACCGATCCTTATGTTCTGACAAACGGCAGAGTCGATTATGTAAGACTCGCAAGACGACCTGAATTTGTGAAAGGACTTGAGCGCTTGACCGCTGCTTTGGAGAACGATTACAAGGTTGCAATCTTCTGCTCGGAAGGACGCCCTGAGGAATGCCACCGAACTAAGTGCATCGGTGAGGAGTTATCGAAGTGGGAAGTGGAAGTACTGCATATTGATATTAATAACGAATTGGTCACTCAGGCGGATGTAATGTCAAAGATAACTGGTGATCAGATGTCGCTTGATGGTTTGGAGAAGCCGCTGGTATCGCGTCGGCGTTGGGAGGGCGGTGAAGAAGATTTCTAAACCACAAGTGTTTACGATTGGTGTGTATGGGAAAACTGAAGATGAGTTTTTCAAGCTGCTCGTTGATAATCAGATCGATGTTTTTGTTGACATCCGACAGCGGCGGGGAGTGCGAGGCGCACTTTATATGTTTGCTAATAAACTTAGATTAGTTGCAAAGTTAGAAGAATTAAGAATACTATATTTATACGCCAAACAGTATGCGCCAGATAAGGAATTGCGTGAGATTCAAAAGAGGCAAGATAAAGATGACAAGGTGTTGAAACGAGAACGCGCGCAAATGTCAAATGATTTTGTTAATGAATATATTAAAAACGTCATCGAGCAAAATCCAATTGTAGATTTGATAGAAGAAATAAAGGAGTTGTCAGGGAATCAATTCCCAAGGTTCTGCTTGTGCTGTGTGGAAGCTGAGCCTGAAGCGTGTCATCGTTCGATTGTTGCGGGGGAAATAGCAAGAGAGATGAATACTGATGTGTGCAATTTGTAAATATACAATGACATAAGCGTCAAGCGAGGACGCATGACACCACTAAAACACTCAAAGGTACTTTTTAACTTAAGATAAACAAAACAAAAACATGACATTCAACCCAACTGACATTTTGGCAATCATACCGGAGATCGGGATACTGGCGCTGGCTATGATTGTGATACTGCTGGAGCTGCTCAGCCCCAGGCAGGAGAAACTTTTCCAATGGGTCGCAGCGTTCGGTCTGATCGCAGTGATAGCGCTGACCGTTATCTTTGGAAACCACGGCAGCGCATTCAGCGGTATGATAGCGCTCGACGGCTTCAGCGCCTTTCTGATCATACTGATCACCGCTGTCACCGCAGCAGTAATACTGATGTCCGGTGATTACCTGCGCGGTACTAACATCCGGCACGGTGAGTATTACGGGATGCTGATGATAGCCTCCTGCGGGATGATGATTCTGGTTTCGGCAACTGATCTCGTTACTGTTTTCCTCGGTATCGAAACCATGTCCATCTCGCTTTATGTGCTGGCAGGACTCAGACCTGAAAAGGCACGTTCCAGCGAAGCGGCGCTTAAGTACTTCCTGCTCGGAGCGTTTGCGACAGGATTCCTGCTCTACGGAATGGCGCTGATCTATGGCGCATCCGGAGGCAAAACCAACCTGGCTGAGATCGCAAGCGCTATTACCAGACTCGATAAAGCGATCCCGATTCACCTTTACGCAGGCGTCGGTTTGATCTCGATAGGACTGCTGTTCAAAGTAGCAGCGTTTCCGTTTCACTTCTGGTCACCGGATGTTTACCAGGGTTCGCCAACTCCGGTAACAGCCTTCATGTCAGTCGCTCCCAAGGCTGCCGCTTTCGCTGCCTTTCTGCGTATATTTGGAGGCGCGCTGCCTGACCTCGGAACAGTCTGGATACCGGTGATCTGGGTGGTGGCTGCGGTTACAATGACGGTTGGTAATATCACAGCCCTGGCTCAGAAAGACATCAAACGAATGCTCGCTTATTCGAGCATCTCTCACGCCGGATATCTTCTGCTGGCTGTCCTCGCATCAGCTACTTATGAAGTGAACAAAGAAGCTATGGCAGGCATGATGTTCTATTTTGTGGCTTATGCGCTGATGAACGTGGGAGCATTTACGGTCGCGATCCTGATCAGCCGCTCCCGTGAAAAGGGTGACTATCAGATCGATGATTATAAAGGACTTGCTGCCGAGCATCCCTGGATTGCGGCAGGAATGGCGATATTTTTAATCTCACTTTCGGGGATTCCTCCGGCGATTGGATTCTTCGGGAAACTGTACGTCTTTTCAGCCGCTGTGAAAGCCGGATTTGTCGGACTGGTTGTGATTGCAGTGCTGAACAGCGTGGTTTCGGTTTATTACTATTTACGGATTGTGGTTTATATGTACATGCGCCCGAAGGAGGTCTCGCTCAGTCTGAAACCTTCCGTTGTAACTCTGGCGCTGATTGCTATATGTGCAGTATTTATTCTGCTTGGCGGCGTCTTACCGGGGAAAGTGATGAATCTGGCGGATCAGGGAGCAACCCAATCAGGTCTGGAAAAACCGGTGGCGATGATACGATAAGCAAGTGTCGGTAGGACAAACATTCTTGTTTGTCATGTAACAAGGGGTGGCGCAGGCGTCTCCGCCTGTGATCTGTGTGGTGTCACACGTCCCCGTGTGACACAAACATTTTCCAAAATCCGGGATTACAAATTAAAAGTATTTCGCATTTAAACAGCATTACAAACTGCCTTCCCCCCTACAGAGTAGGGGGGAATTAAAGGGGGGTTTCCTTTTTCATGACTAACTCTTAGTTTTGCTTATGCCAAAATACTTTTAAGTACTACAATAAATAAGTAGCCCGGATTACAGTATTGAGTGGTGTCACACGTCCCCGTGTGACACAAACATTTTCCCAAAATCCGGGGTTACAAATTAAAAGTATTTCGCAATTAAACAGCATTACAAACTGCCTTCCCCCCTACAGAGTAGGGGGGAATTAAAGGGGGGTTTCCTTTTTCATGACTAACTCTTAGTTTTGCTTAGGCTAAAATACTTTTAAGTACTACAATAAATAAGTAGCCCGGATTCCAGTATTGAGTGGTGTCACACGTCCCCGTGTGACACAAACATTTCCCCATATCCGGGGATTACAGATTAGAGGTATAAAAGGATAAAAATGAAAATCGTCTTATCCATCCTGCTCGTCTTCGCGCTTCTGACCGCATCCTGCTCCGATAAGACTGAAAAACAGCCTCCCGAAAAGGAAACCACCGAACTGTCCCAGGATGACCTCGAACAGACCGTTTACATCACCATGTCAGGCGACAGCTACCACACCGAAAACTGCAAGTACGTGCGCATGGAAAGGCAAGCCATCACTAAGGAAGAAGCCATTGATAGGGGTTATAAGGCGTGTAAGGTGTGTCAACCGTAGCCATAAACAAGATTAAATATTAGGTATACCATTGAATAAAAAGGAAATAGTAGCTACACTATCAGATTATAATAGTCACCTCAAACAAATACTAGTGTCATGTCAAGCATCAATAGTCGGATAAAGTCGTGACAGTTTTATCCTGGCGCTTTCTGTTGTGAACTGCCAGTTGACCTTTGCGTTCTTGTTATTCCTTGAGTTCTGCCACGCACTCACTTCTTTTCTGAC
>JAIPJL010000107.1 GCA_021734165.1 bacterium
TTAGGCAGGTTTTCGATCTTGCTATAAACCGCCTGCCCGAAGAGAGCTTGTTCTCTGCCGGTAACCGGATCTTTTGTGGCAAGCTCGCTGATGTCGGCGCCAGCAATGAAGGATTTGTCTCCCGTACCGGTAATAATAACGCCAAGTACGTTATTATCAGTTTCAATTGCTTTAAACGCATTGTCAAGCTCGGTTAATGTTTCGCTATTCAAAGCATTCATAGCTTTCGGACGGTTGATGGTCACTATGGCAATACTGTCCTCAACACTGTATTCGATGTTTTCAAAATTCATTTAGATCTCCTGATGGAATTTATATTTCTAAGGTCGGAGTGCACAAGCTTGCTTGTGCTTAATTCAACGAAGCAAGCTTCGTTACTCCGAATTATTTTTCAAATTTCCACTTATTTAACTTCTCAACGCGATTTGGTGTATTACGTTCGAGGTTTAACGGTCTTCCTCTGGCGTCAATCACTAAACCTACAACACCACCATGCAGCGTTCGCTCGACTGATTTGCCAGCTCCTTCACCCATATCAAATCCCTTAGCAGGATGAATTTCCGCATGAACGCGATCACCGAGTTCAAAGGGCAGAAGTATCATATCTCCATAATTGACACTTACATTAAAGTTAGTGCCTTTTTCACTTTTTCCGGTGATTTGGATCACTTCACGACCTTCTTTTCCATTTCCAACCGGAGCAACGCAGGTTCCGAGGTGAATCAAGCAGTCCTTTTCAAATACCTCAGTTGCAGCTTTTTCGTTGACATTGGCAAGTACTCCGAGCTGAGGCATCATAAAAATCGAATCGACAGCCAGCCGGGTAACGCCTTCTGGCATGAAAGCGTCGATCATCATGTGAGCAGCCTGAGCGCGCTGCGGAGCGTGTGAAAGCACTCCACCTGAGCCAACCAAAAGATTAAGTGACATCATGTTAACAAGCGTTTCACCGCTCATGGTTTGTTCGAATGCGTCGGATATCGAACGTTCCTGCTGGACGCCTTTCAAACCAACAGCAAATGATTTATGCTGGATAAATGCAAGCCTGAGAGCTTCACGGGCAATCGCTTGTTCGATTTGCAGATCTTCCATGGTCTGCGGGATGGTTGTCGGACGGATCATCTTGTTGCCAATCCTATCGCGCAGAATCTCAGGATCGATGTCGAAAGGCACCCAGCGCATGATATTATCAAATCCGGCTTCGGCAAGTACGTTTGACACAGAGTAACTCATGCCAAGATTGGCTGATACTGTACGATTGAATACCTCACCAAAGACAGAGAAAACGTCTGTTGTAGCGCCACCAATATCAACACCAACGAGATCAATGCCATCTTTCTTAGCAATCTTTTCCATGATCAGACCAACTGCGCCTGGAGTTGGCATGATCGGTGCATCTGTCCATTCCATCAGCTTACTGTAACCGGGAGCCTGAGCCATGACGTGCTCCATAAACAGGTTATGAATCATATCTCTGGCGGGAGCAAGGTTTTCATGCTCCAGTACAGGTCTCAGATTTGCTACATTCTTTAGATCAACGAGACCTTCGAGTGTTCTGGCAACATCATCAATGGCGTCTTTGTTACCGGCAAAGATCACCGGCAGATTATAACCGCTGCCGAGTCGAGGTCTCGGTCTTGCTGCGGCGATCAGTTCAGCGAGTTCAACGACATGCTTGGTTGTACCACCATCTATGCCTCCTGAGAGCAGGATCATATCGGGTCTAAGGCGGCGGATCCGCTCTATCTTCTCATGAGCAAGCCGTCCGTCGTTGGAAGCCAGCACGTCCATAACGATTGAGCCTGCTCCGAGCGCAGCGCGCTCGGCTGATTCGGCTGTCATTGATTTTACTACGCCGGAAACCATCATCTGAAGTCCGCCTCCAGCAGAGGAAGTGGATATATAAATATCTGTACCAACGCCGTTTTCTTCAGGTCTGATGATGGTTTCGTCATCAGACACAAAGGTCTTGCCGGTCAGTTCTTCAACTTCATGCACAGCGTTAAGCACGCCTTTGGTGACGTCTTCGAAGGGCGCTTCAACGGTGGTCGGCGCTTCACCGCGCACCACCAGCCTGTATTCACCAGACTCCTGCAATTCGATCAGGATCGCCTTGGTTGTAGTCGAACCGCAGTCGGTAGCGAGTATTGTTTTTTGTTCTTTTTTTATCATAAAATGTTTACTTTACTACTTCAGTTCCTTCATTCAAAGTTTTAATGTATTGTGTGTATTGGAGATATCTGACTTTAGATTGAAGTTTAATTTCTCCTATTATACCTAAATTAATCAAATCTTCTATACGTGAATTAACTGTAGGTTTAGATAGTCCTGTTTTCTGTACTAAATATGAGCGCCTAGCTATCGGATTTTGTGAGAACTGATGAAACACACGCAGCGCAGTCAAGGAACTTCTGCCTAAATTGCGAATCTTCATTTCATCATGCTTGACCATTTCTTGCAGTTTTCGGGCAGTGTCTATCGCCTGATCTGCCGTAATATAAATGCCTTCGATAAAAAAACTAAGCCAGCCTTCCCAGTCACCATTAATTCTAATTTGCTGCAACCTGTTGTAATATTCTTGCTGATGAGCTTTAAAGAAAAGACTAATATAAAGCAAAGGTTCCTTAAGAATTTTTTTCCAGCACAGCATTATCGGTATAAGCAACCTCCCAATCCTGCCATTGCCATCCAAAAACGGATGAATGCTCTCAAACTGAGCGTGAATCAGTCCGATTCTTACAAGTATCGGAAGGTTGCTCGACTCATTATACAGAAACTTCTCCCATTCACTTAGACATTCTATGACCTTATCAGGAGGCGGAGGAACAAAAGCAGCGTTTCCCGGTCGTGTTCCACCAATCCAGTTTTGCGATCTACGGAATTCCCCCGGCATTCTTTCACTTCCTCGCCCGTGTGATAGCAGGATTTCATGCATCTCCTTAATCAGTCTAAGGGAGAGCGGAAAATCCTCTTTAAGTCGTTTCAAGCCATGCTCAAGAGCTGCTACATATCTTGAGACCTCAACAACATCGGTTTTGATAACTCCTGGAAACCCATCAACTTCATATTGAAAGAGTTCCGAAAGCGAAGATTGTGTTCCCTCGATCTGAGATGACACGATAGCTTCCTTACGCACGTAGCTATAAAGAAAGATATGTGCATCCGGCAAGAGTGAAGTTACACTGTCCAGTCGTCCGAGCGCCAGCAGCGCCCGATCGTGACTTTCGCGAAGAGCATTATCAAGCACAATAGGCGGATTCGGTGGCAGCGGATGAGGGACAAACGCTTCAACCGTCTCACCTGTTATTGTCGAATTAAAATATGTTCCTGTTATTCTATTCATTTACTCAGCGCTTAATTACCCTTGAAGACTAACATTAGCGATGCAACGTAAAAATCTTTTACTAACTTTTATAATATGTAAAAGAAAAGCCGTTTTCTTTTACGAAAAATGCGTAAGTGTTTGATATTATTGGGTGTTATAAAACTCTCAATTGATATACATCACATTTATACTAATGTCTTAGTTCGCTTCCCAAACAGGCACATCTTCCCCCCACGCTCCGAGCAGCCTTCTCAACATTACAATCTGCGCCGTATGATAAGAGTTGTGTGTAACTACAACCATTAACGCGTCAGCAGCCGTGATGTTGTCCCATTGAGGAAAAGTTTTTGTCGGATCGAAATCCTTCATCATCATCTCAATTTCATTTGCCAGGTGCCACAGCTTGGCTCGCTGTTCAGTCCATTCCTCTTCACTTGCCGGACCGTCTTCCTTTGGAAAAAAGTTGCTGTCATCGTCAAACTTAGGGCTTGGTTTTTCCTGAATCTGTCTGACCATCACCCAGCCCCAGCCCAGTATATGACACATGATCTGCCAGATGGTGTTGGGTATTCCTTCGACGCGCTTGCCTGCCATCTCAGCATCAACCGTGTCAAGTACACCGAAAGGATCCGGATGCGACCAGGCTCCTCTTAAACCACGCTTAAAAGCGCTTAACCATATATTCTGATTCATGTTTTATTCCTTATTTTCGGTGTTGCTTTCACTCCGCTTCAGAAAGCGTCCGAATTTACCTTTATCCTTCCTGCGTGCATTGAGCGCTTTCTTTTCAGTGCGTTTTTTCTCTTCCTCAAGCAAGACGTCACCCTCTTTGCGCTCGATCAGATCGAGGAAATATCCGATTGATTCGCGTCTCTCAAGTATCAACCTTAACTCATCCCATTCCGGCAGCCCGAAAAACACTCTCACTAACGGTTGGAAGAAAACCATTACCTGGCTGCCAACGTAGTTCATCGGGCGAACAGATTCGAGAAATAGTATCGCCGGAACGCTCATGTGCAGCCTGACAATCTTATCAGCCATTTTATCCAGCAGAGCTTTCTGATGGTCTGTTAGTTCGTCCTCGAAACTAATCTTTCCACCTTCGCCCGTCAAAGTTTCTCCTCAACGGAAACATCGTCATCGAGTTCGTTATCTATACCGTCGTCTTCCAATTCAGAATCATTTAGCTGAAAAATATCCGGAGCGTATTCTGCAATAAGCTCTAATATTTCAGCGCGATTTCCGCGATATGGCAGGAATATGCCGCGGAAATTTTCAAGCCTCGACTTTACCGGAAACGGTGAAAGAAAAACGCCGTTATCCTCATCGGAAACAGACCGTACTCTGCCCCACTCTATTTTTCTTTTCTGAATAAATCGCCTGAAACCGGCGCCTTTGCTGTCGATGATGTAAGTTGTGGGAAGATAGAAGGATGATAGCGATCCAAGAAGCAGGAGTCCGGCAAAGATAGTAAAGATAATGCTCTCGATATTCCAGTAAACCATCCAGATTGTAAATATCAACACCACCCAGAAGATAACGGCTCTAAAGGGGCTTTCACTCATCGGAAATGCCCGCCACCGATATGCTTGATTTGTGTTCAGGTTTTTTCCTGTTTAATTTAAAAACGCTTAACTAAGATAATATATCTCTACATGCCCGATATGTCAAGCAGTTAAGACAATACATCGGTTGTTCTGAATGGTTGTTAACGTATAGGAACAATTTTCTTATTGAAACGTATAAGCAGACAAATTCACACCTTTTATCATATTGATATACATTCATAATTTGCGAGAGTTTAAACTTGACATCCGATTCAATGATGAATATCTTTACAGGATACTGGAATTATTACAGTTAGAAGCACATCCGGTGATATCTTACCTGCCTGCTAAGCAGGCAATTTACAGCATATACATGCAAATCAGGAGTTTGCGATGAAGTTTTTAAGAATATTTTTTGTTTTAACACTGGCTTTATTGTTCATGGGAGCCGGTAACGAACCAATAGCGCCCACTGCTCAAGTAAATACAGACGGTTCAGAAATGAGGGTGCAGGTGGTAAATCGTCATATAGGACGTGACGACGCCGATGAGGTTATCTTTGAGGAAGGATTTGAAGACGGCGCAGAGGGATGGACATTTTTGGACTTTACAGTTATACCGGAAGCCTGGCATAAAAGCGATTACAACGAAAGAGAACAGGATAACCTGCTCTGGTGGTGTGGTGATACCTTACTGCAGTATGACACCGATCCGGTCGGCTATGATAATAACTGGTTGCAATGGTTAGACACACCGGTTCTGAACCTTTCCGAAGCTGGGGATAACCTGACGCTTACATTTGACGCCTGGTGGCTGCTTGAAGACCCGCGTATTGTACCGCAATGGCTTGATGGTCACGATGCTTATGATGGTTGGCTGGTTCTTATCTCGGAAAACGGTGGTGAGGATTTCGATAGTTTTGAACCATTAATGCCGACAACACCGGAATATCATGCTGAAAGCATCAAAGGCGCTGCTGTTTACTGGGATATCGGCACAATGCCCGGTTGGTTTTTCATGTCAATCGATGGTGATTTTCCTGATACGAACCGCGCTGAACGTCGTGATCCGGAGTGGCTTGAGTGTACGTTTGATCTGTCAGAACACCGCGGCGAAGAAATCGTTATCCGTTTTCTTCTGATTGCTGATGGATCGGTTGCTGCGCCTTATGAGAATATCTACCTCCAGGAAAGTGGCATTTGTATCGACAACATCGTAATTTCTGATGGAAACAGAGATTTTCTAGTAAATAATGCTGACGACGAACCTATCCCTGAAAACGGTGAATTAATTGCAGGAGTCTTAAATGATCCAAGCGGTAATCCCTGGGATATAACCGATGAGAATGGACACGAAAGCGATCACAGCGCTCACTGTCCAATTGAACCAAATCTTTCATGTGGAATAGTTTCACCACCTCTTGAAATACCCGGCGAGGAAGGTATGTACACATATTTTGATTTCTGGGTGATTTGCAATACTCAAATGGCTGATTCTGATGGTGATAATGCTTTGGACGACCTTTTCGATGTTCAGATCAGCACCGATAAAAGAGCCTGGACACGTGTAATATATGATTATGGTGACGCAGATACTCGCCCTGATTTTTATGAGGATTGGGGTCATTATGAACCAGGAACATGGTTTCAGGATGCGCCTGATTGGGGAAAGGCGCTGAACCTGACTGCCTGGGCAGGTGAAACGGTTTACCTTTGCTGGCGCATGATCACAGATGATGTAATGGACGACCCGCAAGGCAGCGGTGTCTGGATCGATGATTTCCGTCTGATATCAACACTGGCATTGGAGAACGATGTTGGTATAGAATGGCTCCATCTGGACTATCCTAACGGCATAGGTATAAACTCCGCAGGACAGGTCGGAGTCAAAAACTTTGGAATGCTTACTCAGAATAACATTCGTAAATACTTCAAGATCGATGATGGAAGAACAACTCCAATTACACCCTGGCAGGGTGATCTTGAAGGCGATACTTGCAGGTTCTACAATTACAGATTATCAGGGATAGATTACGCAGATATGGTAACATTGTACGTCTGGACGGATCTTAACGAAGATGAGAACACTGAAAATGACATGGCTGTTCTTGATTTTCTTATCTATCCCGAAGGAATGTATTCTCTCGGTTACGATAACCGCACAAACGATGATCTGATTGGATTTATGCCGGATAACGGACCCGCCGTACTCTTTACACCTGAAGATGATGGAATTGTAGGCGAGTTTGATATTCAGGCAATAGACGTGCAGTGGTTTGACAACGACATAGATGAAGAGGTTGTCGCGACGCTCAAGATTTTCTCAGATAGTCGAGGCAATATCGGCAACGAGCTTTATTCTGATGATATTATTGTCACCTCAAGTCAGCAGTGCATCGATCTAAGTGAAGTGGATGCTCTGAAAAACCTCAGCATTGATTTCTGGGTATATTTTAACATCAATCGCGATGACAATCTCCCTCGAATTTATGGAAGAGATATTGCTGCCGGTAATCCTAACTGGGGTGAAGGTCACTTCTTTATTTCTAATGGACAAAATGTTGAAGAGCAAGAGTTTGAATACCAGATCCAGGCTTTGGTAACATCATCAGGAACGCCGGAACATGAACTGAAATCAGGACGCGATGAAGTAGTTATTGAGGATGTTGAACCTGACAGTGTCGCTACGGTGAGCTTGATGATCTACGGCTCAGGCACGTCACCGACCACAATTGAAAGCGTCGAAATTGACGGTGGCGATCTGTTTGATGTTTTTGCCGAAGAAGAGCTGCCGATTGAACTCGGCATAGGTGAATATACTCGATTTTTCGTCAGTTTTGCGCCGGTTGAAGAGGATTACTGGTTTACTGATCTGACATTCCATTGTAACAATGATTATAGCCTATCGGTTCGAGTCAGTGGACGTTCATCCGACTCCGTCGATCAACCCGTTGAAACACAACCTCTGACATTTGGGCTTGAAGCGCCCTATCCTAATCCGTTTAACAATGTGACAACACTTCGCTATAGCTTGGAAGCAGCAGGTTTTGTCACGTTAAGCGTTTATGATCTTTCAGGTCGCCGGCAAATGACATTAGTAAGTGATTACATGCAAAGTGGTAATTATTCAATGTCATTGAATGCTGAGAATTTACCTTCAGGAGTATATTTAATTAAACTGGAGAACGGTTCACAAACGGCAGTTAAGAAAATGGCGCTTATGCGATAGTTGGTTTAGCTTGAATTAAATATAAAAACAAGACGCCGGATGAAATCATCCGGCGTTTTGTTTATTTACATTGAGATATAGAGTTTCGGACTTGTGGACAAATTCGATTACTAAGGCTGGAGTTAGCCGTTAGCCAATTGGTTCTTCACTGGATTATAGATGCAACCGATATATTTTCCGAAAAATCCGGAAGGTTTATTGTGTAAAGTTATAAAGATTACTAAATCCATTACCTGCATGATTACGCAAGAAAGCATTTTGTCCTTTTGTTATTGTAAAGAAACGACCTGTATATACCAATTATACTTGCGTATTCGATTGTTTGATGTTAGCTTTCATATTTGAGGCAAAATATCAGTGTTACTTAACCGTTAATATATGCCAGAATCAACAACCAAAGAAATTCAATCATTATATCTTGAGCGAATCTCAACGCATTTGCTTGCAATGCGAAATGTGAAACCTTTGCTTGAATCGAGTTCTGATTCTGTAAAGCGTGAAGCATTTGATTCCGTTCACCGCATAGCCCACTCTCTGAAAAGCTACTGTAGAGTCTATGGTTTCCCGCATATTGCCAAGATCGCACAACAAGTCGAATTGGCAAATCGTGGTGATATGGAAAAGCAACTCAATACTCTTCTTGGTGAGCTTGAACAAATTGTAGTAAGTCCGGCTAATCACAATACTTTAATATTAATTGTTGAAGATGATAAAGATATTTCTCAAATACTCAAAAATCTACTCTCGAATCCAAACCGAGAGATTATCATTGCGGGAAATGCATCAACTGCACTAAAGATTATATCCAGTAGGAGAATTTCACTTGTAGTTCTTGATCTTATGCTTCCCGATGCTGATGGTCGTAATCTTCTCGTCACGATGCGTGAATTGCCTTCGGCTTATAAAATACCTGTACTTGTTTTATCAGGAAGAACCGAAACAAATACAAAAACAGAGTGTTACGCACTTGGCGCTACGGCTTATTTTGAGAAACCTTTTAACGCTGATACGCTTGCAGCAGTTGTTTCCAACACTCTTCAATTCCGTGCGGATCAGGCTTTTCAAGACGTCAAACAACCCTTAGAGGAAATTAGAGACACAAGGCGAGAGCCGGATTCCTGGGCAGACAGACTTAAAAAGAAGCTCAGTATAGGTATTATTAAAATAGATTATTTTAAATCAATGCAGGATAACTATGGTGAGGAACTTACAAATAGAATATTAAAACGTGTTTACAATATAATCAGGAAATCATTCAGAAAAACCGATCACCTTGATCAGTCGGTAGATGCAGAATTCATTGCGGTATTTACTGACACAGCAGTCGAGGATGCCGTAATTGCATTAAATAAAGCTTTGGAGAATGTTCGCGCTGAATTATTCCAAACTGTTGAAGGAGAAATATTCCAGGTTACTTTTTCTGCTGGTGTTGCCGAATTAAAAAAGGGGATGACTATTAAGAATGCTGCTGCAGAAGCGAATACGTATTTACAATATGTAATATCTTCCGGTGGAAATCGCATTCTTTGTTCAAAAATAATGACTGAAAAAAGCCGCGGAAGAATAATAATAGCAGAAGATGATGATTTGATTGCATCAGTGGTAAAACACAGATTAGAACAAGATGGTTTTGATGTGCTGCATTTCAGGGACGGTGAATCAGCTTTTTCTGCAGCAAAAGACGGCTCTATTTCGTTATTTATTATGGATACAAGACTACCGATTATGGATGGATTTGAACTTCTTAAAAATATCAGGAGCATTAAGAATTTTGCCCGTGTACCGATTGTTCTGCTTGGAGCCAGTGGAAAAGAAGAAGATGTAGTTAGAGGTTTTAAATTGGGAGCTGATGATTTTATCCAAAAGCCCTTTTCACCAGGTGAATTGAAAGCGCGCATAAACCGGCTTCTGATGAAATCAAAATAAAGCTTTTCAACTCAGGATATTACTTTAGAGATCATACATTTTAGATGAACATAAACCTTCAAAACATACTTTATCCATACGGTAGTCTGAATTTTTACTTCCTGTTGCTTATTATGGTAACAGGTTTTCTACTTTTATTCTCATTCGTTTTCACCATTTATACTATTGTCCTCAGAATAACCAACTACTATAACGAGAGACGCCGACAACAGATGGAAGAGATATGGCGACCTTTAATACTAAGCGCTATCTCTGAAGATAGAAAACGTCTTTTCCCTTCAAAAAATATCAAAAGCAAAGATGAATCATTCTTTGTTGAATACATTATGCGTTATGCCTGGGTTCTAAGGGGGGAAGAGCGTGATGCGGTTAATAAATTAGCATATCCGTTCCTTGACAAGTTTGCAGAAAAATATAACAAAGCTGATCCCGAAACGAGGGCTTATGTTATTAGAATACTTAGTGTAATTCGCTTTGAAAAATATATTGATCGTATAATTGCTGCCCTTGACGATACATCACCATTGGTCGTGATGGTGGCGGCTCATGCGCTTGCGAAAAAAGAACATCCTCAATATATCGGAGCTATTCTTAACAAACTTGAACGTTTTGAGACGTGGAGCTTAAATTATATTGCTTCAATGATAGCCACTGCCGGATCAGACGTCGCTCCTGAACTGCGTAGAACCTACGCCAATAAAAGTCTCTCATTACGAGTACGCTCCATCGCCGCAGAAACCCTTTGGATGATAAAAGATTATGCTGCAGCGGACATTGCTGCTTCATTGTTAGAATCTGGATATGATCGCGATCTTGCGGTAACATCTCTGCGACTTATCAAAGCCTTCGGTCATCCAAGACATTTACCGCAGGTTAGAGAATTATGTAAAATAGATGATTTTGTTATACGAGCACAGGCTTTTGCCGCTTTAGGAGCTATCGGTGAAAGACCGGACATTGATCTAATGCTCAAAGCTCTAAATGACGATTCAGCCTGGGTAGTACTTCATGCAGCGCGTGGATTAGTCAGCACAAAGTATAAGAGCCGCTTGTTAGAGATTGCCTTCTCAGAACATAAGCACGCTGAAGTTGCCAGAGAAGTATTGCAGGAGGCCGATCTATGATCAATGATATTATCTGGCTGCTTATAAAGATATTTAACTACTTCGTGCTGGCTTTCTTTGTCGGTTTTAACTCCTTCTACCTGCTGACAAGTCTGTTAGCATTTCGTGCATTAAGAAAATACTCAAAGCGACTAAAGTCCGTCAGTACAGACGAACTGCTATCATCATCAGGACTTCCGCCTATAACATTAATTGCTCCGGCATTTAATGAAGAAGCTACCTGTGTCGAATCGGCAAAATCACTGCTAACCCTGAACTATCCGGATTATGAAGTATTAGTAATTAACGACGGATCTACAGATCATACTTTAGAGCAGTTGACCGAAGCTTTCGATCTTATTCCTTTATCAAGACTTCCAATGGCGGAGATTAAAACCGCAGAAATCAGAGGTGTTTACAGAAGTAAACGTTTTCATCGACTCTGGGTGATTGATAAAGTTAATGGTGGAAAATCCGATGCTATCAATGTTGGAATTAATTACTGCCGGGATCCGCTTTTTTGCGTCCTTGATGCGGATAGCCTCCTCGAAAGAAACGCACTAATCAGAATTGTCAGACCTTTTCTTGAAGATCAGAAAACAGTCGCTACAGGTGGTATCATTCGTATTATCAATGGCTGTACTGTTAGAAGCGGATCTGTTGAAAAAGTTGAACTGCCTGATAAATTACTTCCTCGCTTTCAGGTGCTTGAGTACTTGCGAGCTTTTCTCTTTGGACGCATGGGCTGGGATGCGGTTAATGCTACCCTGATTATATCGGGAGCATTTGGAATATTTAAGCGATCAATTGTCGTTCAGGTAGGTGGTTACTCTACGGATACAGTCGGAGAGGACATGGAATTAATCGTGCGCATACACCGTCATTGCCGCGAAAATAAAATTCCCTATCGGATAAACTTTATACCTGATCCGGTTGCCGGGACGGAATGGCCAGAAACCCTGAGAGTCCTCGGTAGGCAGCGTGATCGATGGCAGCGTGGACTTTGGGAT
>JAIPJL010000108.1 GCA_021734165.1 bacterium
TTCCATCCCCCTACTCCTTCCTTGTGTTCCACTTTATTGCTATATCATCCAATGTTTCATCGGGATTATTTTCAACACATGGAATCCCACAGCCAGGGCAGTAAATTGTCCAATTCTCTTTATCGCCGCCCAAACTACCTACTGCTCTCTATAATAAGGGCATGAACCAGTGGCTTCTTCGAGATACTTACACGCCATCTCAAGTGCCTTATCATCATACCTCATGCCTGTCTCTTTTAAACACTCTGCTTCAAGTGCTTTCAGTTTAGCGTGTGCTTCGGTTATCGTTTTTGAAAACTCTGTAAAGTCTTTCATCTTTAAATGTCCATCCATGATTGAACCATGTTTGTGTGATATTCCCCGTAATTGGGAATATAATCCTGTTTGCTGTCTGGCCCTGGCTCATACAAATCGCATAAGGGAGTAAATCTACCTGCTTTTCTATCGTTCTCACTTGCAAAAACACCAAGGCAATACCTGAACTCTTCAACAACCAAATCCACAGTTCCAGTTCTATGCCCAAAAGTGTGTGTGAAAACTCTAATTCTATCTCCTGCTTTCATCTCATCCCCCCTCAATAAGGTACATTATCCTCAAACTCAGGGACATCAGCATTCCCCAACCATTCAGGCTTGAGTTCGTTAGTGTCCTTTATCATCATCTGCAATTCCTTGATACCGGCACCTTTGTATTTTGCCTTCATCCAGGCAAAGAAGTTCTTTTTGGCATCGGGAACCATATCACCCATTGCAGTCCATAGTTGCTTTTCGAGGTCAATTTTAGATACGGTAGCTTCGGCATCGGCGGGGGTCTTGATAGGTGGTTTTGTAGTTGTCTGCTTTGTTTCATTCTTTGGTGCCTCACCTTCAGGCAATGCCCACTTCGGCAGTTGGGGGTCATTCCATTGGAACGAAACTCTTTTCCCGTCTGGATCTTTGGCAACACCCCTGTTGCTCCCCTTATCAACTACATTGGCAAAGGTAGCTTCAAGATTGTAAAGGTATCTTCCAATATCCCACTGAGAACCGGCACGTTTCATGGCACTACTCAACCCACCTTTTATCGCTTCGACTTCCGTGTTATCCGCACCATCCCACTTCGTAATCCATTCACTTCCACACTTGATTGAAATACCACACAGAACGCCACCAGTAGGGCCAGGAATGAACTTATTCTGCCAACCCGCATGACCACATACCTTGTCAAGTCTTTCCAGTATAGCCCTGTTTGTGACGTAGGCAAGTACCATAACCCACGGCTTACCATTCTTTACCCCTGAACGTTGTACCCTCCATTCAATGTCTGACGCTGGAAAAGGTTTACCAAGTTCTTTTAAGTCCATATCACTCCCCTTTCATCTTTTTATAAATTGCCCTGCAAATCTCAACATCCTGTTTGCAATGCTCTATTATCTTCTCATACTCCCCTGCCAAGTAATGGTCATAAATCTCCGCCCCACTTCCAATAGGCTCCCCAACGTCCAGAAATGCCGCTATACTAGCAAGTGATGTGTAACCCCTGTCAACACCGTTCCACATGATGTTTGTGTCCTCTGCGTTGCTCCTGTAGCGTTCTAAGCGGATATTGCGTATCAGCCATCCAAGATTGTATTTAACAGCCTTACGCCATAACCAGAGCATGTCAAAGGTAAGTCCGAAATGGCCTACCCATGTGATAGGTTCGTGTTGGGGGATATCCCTTCTCAACTCTTGAATAAAATCGAACAACAATAATTCTTCGTCACATGCGGAACTAATTAGGCTGTGGATTCTTTCATCATCAATAGCCCAACATATACAGACTATCTCACCTTGCATTGAGTCAAGGGCACGTTTACGATATTGTTCTTCTGCTTCCTGTGGTGCCTTATCCCTACGCCATGCTTCTATAGTCTTTTCAAGTGACATCCTGGCTGGATGTGGCATTTCCGCAGGGTCTATTGGGTCGCCACTTGGGATCGTCTCCAGATCCGTGTAAATAATCATTGTATCACTCCTCCTCTATAAATTTAATTAACCCTTCACCAACATAATCGTGACCACGCCAAGAAGATAACAGGCGGCGCATATCAATAAGTATTTTACGTTTCTGTCCAACCAAGCCTCAAGTTCTTCAATGATCGAAAGTTCTTCAATCTCCCTGGCCCCATAGGTATCGCGATCCTTTTTTGCAAATGTTGTGAGTTTCACCATTCCCTCCCACACTCTGGACAAAACATATACTCGACATCTTCTTTCATGTTAAGGTGGGATACAAGTTCACCCCTGTAACCCTCCCAACCGCAATCACAGGAAATCTTTTCGCCCAAGTCATCGTCACGCATATTAAAACCGTAACGCTCCATTTCCTTCTCTTCGTATGTCAAAGGTACTCTGTCCATGTTACCCTCCTTTGGGTGAGGCCCCAATCAAAGCCCCACCCTTCCTTGTTGTTACCTATGCCTTATCATAGATGCTAACGCCATCTCCGGCATATTGGCAAACCTTCCCGAGTCGCATCCTGGCATCCTCAATGTGTCTGACGGCAAGCATTATGTTTGCTTTCATCTCGCCATGTTGTTTGGGGTACGTCTGTTCACCCTCAAAAACTCCGTGTTCCAGCATCCGACGTATTTGTTTCTCGGTTTTCTTACATGCCTCGCGCAAATCATTTGCAACATCTTCTATGGTTGGTTCCATAACTTTCCCCTTTCTCCTTCAGGGGAGGTCAACTACCCCTCCCCGGCGTTACTACTACTACACTTTAGTCGCTGCTCTTATCCGATGAGCATGAACGTAAAATTGGGCGGGCTTTATTGGCAATCTCTCTGCAACTCCCCCGCGATCTTTGCAGTTCATCCGGTAATTATCCGGCCGCTCTGTATGGGGAAGGCGAAGAATCCGCTAATTCCTTCATTGCTTCCGTCCGTACACGTTTGGACCTTCCCCAATTCAAAAGAACTGTTACCCTCCCAACTATCCTCTATTATCAACCACCATTGCCGTCTCTGGCGAACCCTGTGCCTTTAGGCGTGGACGCTCTACGAGTCGTACAGGGTAGTATCGTGTGCTATTTTTCTAAATAATCAATCCTTATTTCCAATCCCCTTTTCATTGTTAAGTTACTTATAAACTGTCCGGCTCGCAATTGCAAGCTTTATTTTGCCCATAGGTGAATTATTTTGCATCTCAAAGGATATCAGCTGCTTACATTTTGTGCTTGCAATTATAATTCAACTAGAGTAAAATTGCAACCATGAAAACTAAATTTAATAAGAAAGTAAGAGAAAACAGGAAGAAGCTGAAGGAAGCAGGGTTCGGGGCACCTTCAATTCATAATTGGGAGTATGGCAAAAAGGTTCCTATGTTCGAGACTGCTGTGAAGTTATCAGCTATCTTGGACATGCCAATAATGGAAATACCATACTGGAAACCAGAAATGAATAGACCATGATGGAAGCGTGGGAGATGGCATTAATTTATTTTGGATGTTTGTTGTTTGTATTGTTAGTGTGGTTAAGTGAGAAATAGAGTCATGGAAGAGGAGATAAGGATGAGAAGTATGACGCTTGAAGAGTATAAAGATTGGCGCAAATATGTCAAGTGCCGATGGGGATCATGCGCTGGAGGTATGGGGCTAGCTGGGCAAGGGAAATGTATTTTCAACGGTGAATGGAATAACCCTGATTGTCCTAAATACATATCAGATGACGATTACGAAAAAGCAGGCCATAACGATTAGAGGAAGAGGAGATAATATGAGACTCGTTTGTATAAATGGTAAGATATGGGAACTGTCAATTTTGCAATCGGATATGTATGTTGAAAGCAAGAATGATAGCACTGATCTTATAACAAAAAACAGACAGGCTATTAAGAATCTTGGGTGGCATCGAGGGATAGTTCGTACTTTGTCAAATCATGGCGTAAAGTCAAAAGCAACAGCGATAATAGAAACAGAGGTTAGCGGACTGCCACATCAAATGACATATGATGTTTACCATAATTCAAAAGGGTTTTTTTGCAAGGTGCAAGGAGAACGCATTTTTTTAAATGATTTAATAGACCAATAACGATTAGAGGAAGAGGATCCAGTGACAAACCTTAAATACAAACAAGGCAGGATGCTCGAATATCGCACAATGGAGAAACTTGCTGAAATAGGCGAAATGCCCTACCGCATGGCAGGGAGCCATGGTCTGTGTGATGTTATCACAATTTGCAAAAGTCACGTCAGATTGGTTCAGGTGAAGTCTGGTAGTGCTTCCATGAGCCCTGCTGAACGAGAATCGTTTACCTTGCTGCCTTGTCCGAAGGGAACCATTAAGCAGATATGGTCATGGAAGAAGATTAAGGGTAAGTGGAAAGTAATGGTGAAGGATATATAAACATGGAATACAAGATGACCGAAGCAGAACAAGTAGAATGGGATAGCGATTTAAAAAAGATTGACGATATTATTTCTCAGGGCCATTCTCATCATTGCGCTTGTAGACAAGTATGGGGTGATGGTGAATGTGAATGTGATTTATACGAACATGGATATGATCCTTATGCGTGGATGAAATGAGCCACAAATACCTAATACAGAAATACGATAGACTGTGCTACCAGATCCTTCTTCTGCGTGACGTGAGGTGCCAGCGATGCGGTTCTACTGAAAATCTAGTTCCAAGTCACTGCTACGGAAAGAAAGCATGGCCTACATTAAGACATGAACTAGACAATCTACTTTTGCTCTGTGATGAATGCCATACAGATTTCTGGCACAAATTTCCAAACGAGGCATGGGAATGGTTTAACGAAAAGTGGCCTGAAAGAAACACGCGTTTACTTCTTCTAAGTATGCAGAAAGTAAAACTGAATAGGCTACATTACAAAGACACAGCGGAAGAATTACACAGAGAGTATGACAGGCTTAATGAGATAATATTTTGACTACCGAGGAAAGCCAGATAGCACAGATGCACCCCTACGACTGCGACTGTGAGTTGTGCCGGGAGTGGTGGGAGGGAATAGGATGGAGGAAAGATGAGAATCCTACTTATAACCCTGATAATCCTGATACCGACTAACTTATATCACCACATCCCTGGCATACCTTCTACAATGGGAGAAAGAGTTGGAACCAAGTATTATACCCAATACTGGGAGGCAAGGCTATATCATGGCGATTATGGCGTTTGGGAGGATAAAGGCACATTGTGGTTTAAACGTGGCAATAACATAATAGAGTTTAAGAGGTGAGAGATGAGATGTCCTGATTATGATGACCCCTCAAAAATCATAGACGAAACAGCAGAAGAATATCTGTGTGAATATTGTGGGATGCGAGGGAATGAATGCGATGGAAAAGGTAATATTAGGATGAGATGTCCTGATTATGATGACCCCTCAAAAATCATAGACGAAACAGCAGAAGAATATCTGTGTGAATATTGTGGGATGCGAGGGAATGAATGCGATGGAAAAGGTAATATTAGCTTGCAACCAAAGATAAACAATGATATGTAGGTGGTGAGGTTGTAAATCAATGAGTAATGACGGGTACTCAAACAATCAGCATTTTAAAATTTTAAATAGGCATAACGACAACCATAAGCGCAAAGTTTATGGTGGGGCCGTCACCCCCGTCGTTATGCCTGTTTCACGTTTTAGGGTGATATGATGGCTGTTACAAAAAAACTGAGATTTGAGGTGTTTAAACGAGATGGGTTCAAGTGTGCGTATTGTGGGAGGACTCCCCCTTCCGTAACATTGGAAGCAGATCACATAGACCCAAAATCAAAAGGTGGGAAGGACGACATAAATAATCTTATTACCGCCTGCTTTGATTGCAATAGAGGTAAAACAAATATACCCCTAAACGTCATCCCTGAAACCCTCTTGAAAAATTTAGAGATACTAAAAGAAAAAGAGTCTCAAATTAGGGAGTATAGAAAGTACATAAAGAAAATTGACAATCGAATCAACAAAGACGTTGAGGTTATATCGCAGATATATTCAGATAATTATCCTGACTGGTTGCTCACTGATCGTTTTAAGTCCCTTAGTCTAAAAAGGTTTATTAAACATCTACCCTTATCTGAAGTTAAGGATGCAATGGAAAGAGCCATTAACCGCTTCCCTGACGATTCCAATAGCGTAATTAAATATTTTTGTGGGATCTATTGGAATAAAATAAGGGGGGATTGAGCATGAATGCACTATCACCCAAAGAACCAAAAATAAAACGTCCCTCATTTGCCTTCTACCCTGCGGACTGGCTAAACGATATAAAACTACAATCCTGCTCATTGTCAGCTCAAGGTCTTTTGGTAAATTTAATGTGTTTAATGCACCAATCTGACCCATACGGATATCTTCTTATTAACGGTATCATACCCTCTAACAAAGACGTATCACACCTATTAAGACTCCACCATAAGACCTACCAAGCGGGGCTTAAAGAATTGTTGTTATATGGTGTTTTATGTCAGAAAGAAAATGGCACTATTTTTTCAAAACGAATGATACAAGATGAACATATACGGCTAGTTAGGAGTGAAGCTGGAAAGTTGGGTGGTTCCCCTTTGCTTAAACAAGATGTTAAGCTATAGGTAAAGCGTTTTTAAAGCTAATTGTAGAAAAAGAAAAAGAAAAAGAAAAAGAAGCCTTTCCATAGACTATTAATATATAGAGGTACTACTTATGGAATTAAGACAATATCAAACAAAAGCCGTTGATAAATTAAGAGACTGTATAAAAAAAGGTAAAAAGAAACCTATCATGTGTTTACCCTGTGGGGCAGGTAAAAGCGTCATTTTTGGCCGGATAATTCAACTTCTCGTAGAAAATGGGAAAACGGCATTGTGGATAGTCCATAGGAGAAATCTTGTTTTCCAGATGCAGAATGTATTGAAGGAATTTTATGATATTGATGCAGGAATAATAATGGCCGGTGTGGAGTCAGATACAGACAAGCCGGTACAGCTATGTACTATTCAGAGTTACCGGAGAAGATTAGATTTAGATATACGATGTTATAACAGGTTTTTCATTAACGCAGATGTGGTAATGATTGATGAAGCGCATAGGAGCATATCAAAGTCGTATCGGTCTATAATCGAAATGTATTATGATAAAATAGTAATCGGATGTACGGCAACTCCGGCCCGAGCAGACGGAAGAGGAATGGGAGAAATATATAATGCACTTCTTGATATTATCAGCATTAAAGAATTGACTGAATTAGAATATTTATCACCAGTGAGATACTTCGTCCCAAATGTGATAGATTTAGAAGGTGTAAAAATTCAGATGGGGGATTATCAAGTCAAGTCCCTGAGTGAAAAGACAAACACAAAAAAACTAATAGGGGATATTGTTGACAACTGGTTACGAGTAGCAGAGAATAGAAAGACATTGGTTTTCTGTGTGAATGTAAAACATAGTATTGCGGTATGTGAAGCTTTTAATCAGGCGGGGATAAAGGCAGATCACCTTGACGCTAGAAGTACAGATGAGGAAAGAGAAGCTACTTTTCAGGCAATGGAAAGAGGGGATATAACAGTTTTAACAAATGTGGCATTGTATCAGGAAGGTCTTGACGTACCAAGTGTAAGTTGTGTGGTAATGGCGAGACCAACGAAAAGCATGGGACTTTATCGGCAATGTGTTGGTCGTGGTCTGAGGATTGAAGAAGGAAAAGAAAACTGTATTGTGTTGGATCACGGAAATGTCATAGAAGAACACGGCTTACTTGAAGAAGATATAATATGGTCGTTAGATAGAACGAAAAAGGCATGGGAAAAGCGTGAAGATAATAAAGCAGATAAGCAACCTTCAAGGTGTAGAGCGTGTGGAGAAGTGTTCACTGGCACATCAATATGCCCAACATGCGGGACTAAGTTGCGATCATTTGGGAAGCCAATAGAGACAGTCGATGCTGAACTTGTTGAGCTTAAAGACAAGAAAAGAACAAACCGCAATATGTCTGTAGCTGATAAAAGAAGGCTTATGGGTGCCTTGATATGGCACGCTGATAAGAAAGGGTATAAGCCTGGGTGGGCAGCATGGAGTTATAAGAGTTTCACTGGTGTTTGGCCGAACGCAATAAAAGACGTAATGGCAATAGAACCAGAGGGAGAGATTAAGAATCTTTTGACTCATATCTTAATTAAGAAAGCAAAGTCATACCAGAAAGCGAGGCAAGCATGAGAGATATTAAAGAAGAATGTCGTAACCGGTGGTTTGGGATTTTATCGTCTTTGGGGATCTCTGTTGGTGAAAACGGACGACACGGACCATGCCCGATATGTCGTGGCGGTAAGGATCGTTTTCGATGGGACAATAAAGACGGTTCAGGGTCCTGGATATGCAATCAATGCGGATCAGGGGACGGGATTGCCCTTGTCATGAAAGTATTGAATCTTGATTTCAAAGAAGCAGTCAAGGAAGTTCGTAAAATAGTCGGGACCTGTGACGTTTCAAAGCAACAAGCCGAGCCGAAAGTATCGAAAGAACTTCTCAGGAAAATCTATATCGAATCAAGGCCGATGAGTAGTGTTGACCCGGTAGGTAAATATCTCGTAAGCAGGGGGATAACCATCAAGTCAGATAAACTCCGCTACCACCCTGAATGTTACGAGCCTGAGACACATAGCAAAATGCCCGCCATGCTTGCCACTTTCACCTTGCCGGACAGTACAGCAATTACCATGCACAGAACTTTCATCACCCTGGACGGACAAAAGGCCAACATCGAAAATCCAAAGAAGTTACTTCCAGCCCTGCAAGAAATGTCTGGGGGAGCGATACGGTTATTTGACCCTGATGAGGGAATGATTGGAGTTGCCGAGGGGATAGAAACAGCGTTAGCGGTAACTGAGATGACTAAAATACCATGCTGGAGTGTTGTATCAAGCGCATTAATGGCGAACTTTCAACCACCAAAGGGAATAAAGCACGTTATGATTTTCGGCGATAATGACCGGAACTATACCGGCCAAAAGGCGGCGTTTACATTGGCAAATCGGTTAATAATAGGGAATAGCGCAACGGTAGAGGTCTGCATATCAAAGGCGGGAGATTTTCTTGACGATTTGAAGCGTTAATAGAAGAACTGAAAGACGAAAGCCCGTTTGGGGGGGGGTGATAACTGATGTTATTTAACGAGACGAAAATAATACTTGATTTGTGTGGCGGTACTGGTTCGTGGAGCAAGCCCTACAAAAATGCCGGTTATGATGTGAGGGTTATTACATTGCCAAAATACAATGTGGTTGATTACATACCACCTGAATCGGTTTATGGTATTCTCGCTGCGCCACCATGCACAGAATTTTCACTTGCAATCGCCACAAGGGTTAAAGGTAGAGATATTGAAGGCGGGATGAATACAGTAAACGCTTGTATGCGGATTATACTTTCATGTAATCCCGTGTTTTGGGCGTTAGAAAATCCAAAGGGGCTACTCAATAACTGGTTAGGTGTAGCAGATTTTACATTTCAGCCGTGGATGTTTGGAGATCCGTGGACAAAATCAACTTGCCTTTGGGGTAAGTTTAACATACCTGAATTATTATACGACAGATGGACAGATGTACCGAAGAATAAAAATCTTTATGTGAGATCGGGGAGGAGTATGCCCTCGATTGCCTTTATGCACAAATCATCCGTTGATTTAATTCCACAACTGTCTGAATATCATCCGACTACTGATGCTGAATTTAGGGCAATCACACCGCCAGGATTTGCGGTGGCATTTTTTGAGGCTAATAGATAACCAATAAGGGGGATACAATGGCAGATACTTTTGAGATTGGAGCGGAGTTCCGGGTTTTTGAATCGCCTGAGAAAAATTTGTGGGCATGTGTTATCGGCATAGCATCTAAGACAATCCATCAACGAGAGGCACAGACGAAACGGAGCGAGAGAGCCAGAGACAGGCGACGGGCAATGATGTTTTTAAAGGGGTATGAGACTTCGATGTTGCCCTACGCTTGCGAAGCACTCGGTTGGGATTTGCAGACAATAAAAAAAGCGGCACTGACACGAAACATATCAGTACCGCTGGATTAACCTCCTTTGTGTGGATTAGATGCAGATCACCTCCTTTCTACTTGCTTTTTCCTTCTAATTCTGCTATCTTATCTTCACGTTCTTTGACAAGTTCCCATGTTGGCAATTCTCTGATAATTGCCTGTAATTCCTCGATGACAACCTTTTGTGCATCGATGACCATCCATTCAGAGCATCCCCACTCGTCAAGCACGTAATCCTTTTTTTTAATTACCTTGGATTGTTTCACATAGCTTCCGTCTGGCCCCCTTTCCTTGATCGACATAATGATTGCCGCCATGTTGTCACATTTCAGGAGTGCGGCACGTTGGTCAGCAACTTCAACAACGGCAAATTCCCATACATCATAGTCGGTCAAGACATCCAGCAGGTATTCGTGATTTATAGGCGTTGCCCTGTAGATGTGCCTTAGGGCCGCATTGATGCTGTAGAGCTTGGTAAATTCAACTTTGTCATGGTGCCAAAACTTGTAAGTCGCAGGCCATTGTAGCCCCTTCTCTTCGATCAAGAGGACTTTGGTTTCATAGCTCATAGCAAGCCGATAGAGTCCCGGTGTCCACTGGTGATCGATTTCAGCTTTATGTATCCGGTGTCCGTCTGCTGACTCAATCACCCCTTGTCTTACTGATATAGCACAGAGATTCGTCCTTAACTCGTCACGACACATAGCCTTGATGACAAACTTCATTTCCCGAAAAAATGGTTGCTTGCTGTTTAATTCTATTACGTTCTTTCTGTTCATCATTTCCCCTTATAATCATCAAATATTTTTTCAATCACCCAATCGATGAGTTTATTAAATCCCAAGTACGCTCCATAAATGGCACAGAACGCACACAACACGGCAAATAAGACGTTTAAAGTATGTTCTGGCATGTTGACCCCCTTTCAATTTTGTAGCCCTTGTCAAATGCTTGTTTCAACGACCATTGTGGGTTGATGTTTATGAGCCGGTCAAGACATTCAAAAGCCGATCCCCTGAAAATTATCTGCCCTCTTTTGGTTAGTTTATACACGTCTCTTTGCCTCCCTTAGTTTCTTACCGCAATATGCACAGTATTCCATACCGTTTTCAAGCGGCGTACCTTCAGTCAGCTCAAATATATTACCGCAAGCTGTTTCCCATGCACCCGAATCAACGTCCTCTGTCCAGTCACAAAGTACAAACGAATCGTAAATAAGATTGACTTTATCAAGATTTTCCCGCAACTCTTCGGCTAGTGCCGTACATTCTTTTTCATCTCCGAGTCCAACCTCCACGCCATCAACAGTGACAGTATAAAGGCCAGTTCCCTCTTTTTTTTGTGCTGTGATTTTCATATCTCTTTACCTCCCTTTAAGTTTTTGCTACTCCCCAGCCCACCAAAAAGAGAGCTGAGGAGGGACAAAAGCCCCCCAGTGTTAGTAAATAGCCTTGTACCCTGTATCAAGGGAATGCCCTGGCCTGATAATGTACGTCCAGCCCCCGGACAATCGTTTTAAGGCCATAAATAGGCACCATGCAGTCCATGCCCTGGATGCACTTGATGTTTCCATGCAATATTTTGTGTCGTGGTCTGTTGCTGGCCAGTAATCCACGCCGGTCATTTTTGCCACTGTATTTAAGGCCATTTCAATAAATCTGTTTCCGTTCCAGTTCCTTGTCTTTACGCTATACATGATTTTCCCCCTTCAATGGTGTTTGTTTAATTGCATCGATGAACCCGTCAAGCACCCGGTTCCAATATACACTTTTGCCCTTCATCCCGTCAAGCCACGATATAAGGCTTTTGTCTGTAGCTCCCCGGCCCGCCCTCTTGTCTAACACTCTTTCAATGGCTGCTATTCTACTCATGTCCTTACCTTTCCCCCTGTAGGGTGTTAGATTTCAATTTAAATCGTTCAATGCTCATATATCCCCCGTCAACAATAACGACCGGCGTGCCATCATAAGCGGCCTCGACTGTGTATTCTCTACCTAGTTTTAGCCTGTTAAAATCCGCATAGTCATCAATACATATTACAGTGTCACCTATTTTCATAACTCCCTCTTTTCC
>JAIPJL010000109.1 GCA_021734165.1 bacterium
CCAGAAATTGGACGGATGAGTAATTCTGAAATCTCCTTTGTCGGTTTTCTCCCAGTCCTTAGGTGTGCCGTCCTTGTTGGTATAAGGCGCTATTACCCGGCGTGTTAATTTCACATCGTCAACATTGAAGGTGTAATCATTCGACATTGTGCAGAACCAGATGTCTTCCGAGCAGTTTTTCCAATTCTTCGAAGCGCCGCGTCCTTTTTCGCGCTCCCAGGTGATGCGGTTGCGAACGACAAACAGCTTCTCAACGATGCTGTGTATGGCTGCCGATGAACGCCAGTCACCACAGATATAGATCGAAGCGTTGGGTTTCATAATACGTAGCAGTTTCGGAATCCAGGTTTCAAGCCAGGAAGCATAATCCTCAAGAGAGATTTGGGTAAACTTGAAACTGCTGAATGATTTGGTCAAATTGTAGGGTGGATCGGCGATTATCAGATCAACAGACTTACTCGGCAGATGGTCAATCACTTCAAAGATATTACCGCAAATTGTACGGTCAATTATGTCTGGAAGTTTCACCGACGCATCGACCTTGAGCAGTTCTTTCCTATAATGTATTATCTCTTCTTCAGTTAAATCAAGTGTTCGGTTTTGTGGAGCACGATCTTTCAAACTACATTCTCCGCTGTTTTTGCCGGTATCCTAATCTGTAAACATACAAAATACCCAATCAGCGCAATACCGCCTGCGAGTATAAACACCCAGCGGTAGCCGTAAGCTTCCCATAAATATCCTGACAACACCGGCAGTGTCATGGCAACGGCGTGATCGATGGTTATACCAAGCGAAATTGTAGGTGTTATGTCAGTTGGATCGTCGGCTATTTTTTTCAAATATGTTGTTCGGGCAATACGCAGCGCAAAAAGCGTCGAATCAAGCACGTAAGCACTATACAATAAATACAGATCGTAGGGAGCGCTAAGAATATCTGATGCAAACGCATAAGCGAGGCAGATCGCAAGTAGTATTAATTCATCAGCCGAAAGCACGAATCGCTCACCAAGCCAGTCGATTACTTCACCGAGCAAAGGCCTTAAAATTATACCAATTGCCGCTGATATGAAATACAATAGCGCAATAGTCGAAACCTCGACATGGTAAACCGAAACCAACAGCCAGGTTCCAAAGGCAAGGAATATCTGTTTGCGGATGCCGAAAAGCGCGCTGATGGCATAAAACAGCTTATATTTAGCTTTGAATACAAGACGCCGCGAAGGTTTATCGCCCTTGCCGACTTTAAGCCGGAGGTAGAGTATTCCTGCCGTAAATGCACAGATCGAGGCAAATGTAAAGAACATAGTGTAGTTGTCGCCGTATTTTTTAGCAAGCACGTAGATTGTGCCAACGCCAACAATTGTGCCGAGGTTACGCGCTCCCCCAAACTGCCCAAGACGGTGTCCTTCACCACCATCACGAGCGAGTTTTAATCCAATCGGACCCTCTACAGCAAAGATAATGTGATCACCAAGTGACCAGATTACTATCCAGAGCACCAACAAAGCTGTTCCCGGCGCTAAGTAACCAAGTCCGATAGCTCCCAACGCTGAAAAGATCATCGCCAACGCTGCCATCTGTGTTTCTCTAAGACGGATCAGCATTGCGCCTGCAACTAAAGTAATCAGAAATCCTGGCAGCTCTCTCGGAAACTCAAGCCAGCCTCTCGCTTCAGCGCCAAGATTGTGGACATCAGACAAATAATTATTAAGCACAGATCCGAAAACACCGCCGGCTGCTCCGAAGCAAAGTGTTGCAAACAGGGCTATCTTTAAATCTATACTGGTATTTCTCAATCGGGTCTGAAAAGATTTATCTGAAGTCAACTAAAGAACCCCCAGATATATCTGAAAGCCACAAACATAATGCAGGCAGCAAGTATCGTTTTGATTAAACGCGCTGGAAACAAACGCTGAAGTCTGGCGCCAATATACATGCCTGCAGCTCCGCCGATACCAAATAAACCGCCCAGCATCCAGTCTGGAGTGATAGTGAGTCCGGTGTGATTATAAAATGGCGCTAATAGAGTAAAAAATCCGACTCCGGCTACTGAGGTAATAAAAGTGCCAAGCAACGCTGCTCCGGCAACAGTATGAACAGGCAAACCGAATGCCGTCACGAGAAACGGCGCAATTATTGCACCTCCACCGATTCCGTATATGCCGCCGATGATTCCAACCACAAAACTTAGCGCAAAAATTCCTATAAAAGAAGCGTAGTAATTTTTACCTTCGAACGAATATCCTATGCGTTTTAGATTAAAGGCAAGAGGTTCCACAGAAAAGAAATTCTTGGCTGAGGATGAGCTTTGGTTGTCGATTGATTTATCTGTTGCTGGAGGATGTATTACATTAATAACAAGTCTCGCTCCAATGTAAAATAACACTATACCAACAAACAACTTAAAGACCCGCGGATCAGGCAGATAATTTATGCGTATAATAGCGCCGATAAAAACACCCGGCAAAGTTCCAAGCGCTGTTGTCCAGACGAGAGGTTTAACCAGTCGTTTCTCTTTTGCGTAACGATAGACACCACTTGGAATAGCGACAACATTATACAGCATATTCGTAGCGCTAACAGCCGGTCCGGTAAAGCCAAGTACGCTCATCTGAAACGGCAGCAACAGAAACGCTCCGGATACTCCTCCGGTTGAAGTGAAGATGGAAATACTGAAGGCGGTCAGCAACGGTATCCACCACTGCGTTTCTACACCGCTGATTGGGAAATCTATCATCCTGCCAGAATTTCTTGTTTTGAAATTTGAATCTTTACAATATAAAGAAAACAAATGTCTGAAGATACTATACAACATAGTTAAAAAGGGAAAATTTGTCGATATTTGAGTTGCATAGAGAGCTTCAGTATATTATAATTACATAGAGGATAGATAAATTAACAGGAATATTGTGGTTCAGTTCGCGCCAGTCCCAAAGCAGTCACGGTATATGAAAATATCCGTAGAATGCCCGCATTGCCAGTTCAGCTTTATGGATGAAAAAAATCCCATCAAAGGCATTCCGAGCATTTCTATTCAATATCAACTTCCCGACGAAGCCGGTGGAAAGAAGGGTATTGTCAATCTATCCTCTTATTTTGGTGATTATTTGAATATTACTCCTTTCAAAATACCGGAAGGTATAGTTGGAGATTTTTCCTGTCCATCATGCGGTAAATCTATCAATAGTATTCAAAAATGCGAATTGTGCGGCGCTCCTATGGTTGATCTACAACTCGAAAGAGGCGGTATGCTGGAGTTCTGTCTTGAAGCGTTTAAGAGGAAATTTAAAAAGAAACCTTCAGAATCTGCATTCAAAGGTCTGGTACAATTTTGTTCACGAAAAGGATGCAAAAAACATCTGATCGAATTTAACAATCAGACTACCGATCTTAGGGAGTTTTACAAGGCATATTCTATGTTTCTTGAATAGTAAAAATACAACCCAGAGCTTACCTAATAAGAACTATCTCCCTTGTTGTCATAAATCCTGCCGTTTCAAATCTCACAAGATAAAATCCCGATGTCAAATCGTCTGCATTAAGGTTCAACGAATGAAATCCCGCTTGGCTGTAACCATCAAACAACGTCCTCACTTCCCGTCCTGACATATCGTAAAGCGCCAGTCGCGCAGGGGCTGATTTATCAAGCCCGAAGGTGATGGTGGTGGTTGAGTTAAAAGGATTAGGATAGGGCTCGCAAAGGATGAAAGCTGAGGGATATTGGATGATTTCTGGCACATTATCAACTTCCTGATGAAAGTAATAAGCCCCCATGTCCGTTATGGTGCTATCGGGATCGAACGGTGAGTGAGGATCACCAGCATCAATGCAGGGGGAATCAGATGCCAGATGGAAGTCGCAGTTTTCATAATCAACAAACAATGGATATTCATCGATGTTACCATAACCCCAGTAAATATAACTAACACCGTTATAAACTATCCCAAAAAATCCACCTTCAATATCAGATCGATCCACACCTATCCTTCCACCTCCAGTAATATAGATTTGTCTATTTCCATTGAACCAAAGTATGGAATTCTTAATAAATATGTAAGCTCTATTATCAACGAATATTCCTCCCATCCTCCATTCATTTGAACTGTTTAAGGCGATTGTGCAGTTTGTATAACGAACATCTGAATCAAAACAGCAAGCAGCACCACCGATTTCTGCAAAATTATAAATTATCAGACAATAGGTAATAAGGATGTCTTCACTTTCCTCGATAAATAATCCACCTCCTTCTTGAACATCCGAATTATATCCGATAATACAATAATTTAATTCTACGTTCATGCATGAATCCAGTGCAACTCCACCACCATTATTTGCTGTATTATTATATATTTTACAGTTATTAAAAGTTGTTAAGCTATTGTGGAGAAAAGCTCCCCCACCACTGTTTGCGTGATTTTGCGTAATCTTGCAATATTGGATTGATGAATTGCTTTCTGTACAAAAAATTCCACCTCCAAATTCAGCTCTACCTTTCTGAACAGTAAAGCCAGTTAAAAAAGCATCTTCAGTCTCTTCGTTCTCAAACGTCACAACGCTTCCAGCGCCATTACCGTTAATAATCGTTGAATCAATATAGCCTTCAAAACCAGTAGTCAGAAATAAGCTGGCAATTGTGATATTCTTTCCAGAATAGTCGATATTTTCAACGTATTCACCAGGCTGAACCAGGACAGTGTCACCATCATCGGAACTCCGAATGGCGCTCTGGATGGTTTCACAATCATCAGGAACGTTGAGTATAACTGCAAAAAGGGGTGTGTTTGCGAAGATTAAAACGCAAACAATGAGTGGTAAAAAGGGAATGTTACGCATTTTAACTTACTCCTTATTTAATCAACTTCTTTACAAATACTTAATGAAATCAAATACTTAAAAAATCACAACTATATTTTAAATTAAAGCAATAATTTTGCGTTATGCAACTCAATTCAACGTTTAATAGTTTAGAGTTCAACCTTTAGGTTGTTTAAAACATGCTAAAGCATAAACACGAAGTGTCTCTCACTCTGAAACACACATTCAGAATTTGATTATGCTGATTTCAGAAGCAACAATGGAATCTTGAATAATGATTACATTTTATTAAATTGTGATTGTATATTACTTAAGAATCAAAACCAGCGCCATTGGAACAATCAATACAATGAAAAACATCCAAATCTCACTCGCATCAGCGCGTAAACTCGCCCTGAACGCCCAGCTTCTTAATAAACCAAAAGTATTTCCAAATAATAAAGAAGGAGTCCTTCAGGTTATTGATAATCTTGGATATGTTCAGATTGATACAATAGCAGTAGTTCAGCGCGCTCATCATCATACGCTCTGGAATCGCTGTCAGGATTATAATCCTGTAATGTTGCATGAACTGCAGGTAAAAGACAGACGTATATTCGAATACTGGGGACATGCACTGTCTTTTTTACCAATGTCAGATTACAGGTTTTATCTGCCCTGCATGGACAGCTACAATCATCCTTCCGGTAAATGGGAGAAGGATCGCTTAGAGAAATATGGTCATTTAATGGAACCAACGCTTGAGCGTATCCGCGTAGAAGGCGCTTTATCATCTAAGGATTTTGAAACACCGGCTAAGAAAAAAGGCTGTCAGTGGACTCATCCCAAGCCTGTTAAAGCCGCCCTTGAGCTGCTGTTCTGGCAGGGTAAACTGATGATCTCGGAACGTCACAACTTTCAGAGGGTGTTCGATCTTACTGAGCGTGTACTTCCTGATGATATTGATTTAACTTATCCTAGTGATGACGAGCTTGGTGAGTTCCTGGTTCGCAGGGCGTTATCTGTTCATGGAATAGCAAAAGCCAAAGAGATCGCCGAACACATTCATGCCGCTGATAAAAAGTTGATCCTGAAATCTTTGTCGGATCTTACTGAATCCGGCAAAGTCCTCAAGGTTAAACTTGAAAATGATACAAGAAACGATTATTATGTCCTGCCGGATACGCTTGAAAACATTTCAAAATGCGTCGAATCATCAAAGCGGGTTATTCTGCTCTCACCATTTGACAACCTAATAATACAGCGTGACAGGTTAAAATGGCTGTTTGGCTTCGAATATGCAGTTGAGTGTTATGTACCTGCTGCAAAGCGCAAATACGGTTTTTTTATTCTTCCGGTTTTATGGGGTGATCGCTTCATAGGCAGGCTTGATTCCAAAGCAGATCGAAAAACGAAAACATTAAATATCAACAATTTGTATTTCGAAACCGGATTTGTTGATTTTGAGGAGTTCATTCCCCAATTTAAATTTTCTTTAACTGATTTTGCAGTGTTTAATGAATGCGATAATTATATTGTAGAAAAGGTCACAAGTGAAAGTAGAAGTAAAGAAATACTTAAAATTGTAAACAGTAATTAACGTGGATCGAAAAAAAAGCATTGACTCGGCTTTAAAACTGACGGATTGATGCGGGATGCCACAAAACACAATGGCAAATTTATAAGTTGGTACTGCATGTCGATGTTAGATAGAGAAGTCTATCAGTAGGACAAGCATTCCTGCTTGTCATCAATAATCTAGCAAAATGTATATTTTGACAAGTATTCCTACTTGTCCTACTAGATTTGAGATCAAATGGATTGTTGTTTGGTTTGAATCTTAAATCTACAAAAACTTATAAGTCAAACCCATTCCAAGTGTCTGCTTTAACCTGCCGGCAAGATTAACCTCTTTATCGTATAGAAGCTGTAGATAGAGTTCGACTGCTATGTACTGAGTGATTCCTGCCGAAATTCTGTTCTCCCAGTTAATATCCACCGCCTGCCAGTCGTCCTCGTTGGGCTTCCCTTTCAAAGTATTCGCTTCCGAATAATAAACAGCCTTAAACAATCCCAGTTTACTCGCCAAGCCGAGCTTTTTTTCAAACAGCGTAGAAGCGTAATCCGCCACAAATTCAATTCCACCGTCATGAATGTTTTTATCTTCCCTTACACCCCATTCATTGAGTTGATCCCTGTTTAAAACCTGTCGAAAACCGAAACCCACACGGGTTGATAACTCCTGTTCAACATCCTTAATTAGAACTTTCGCGATGCCGACGCTCTCGGTGAATTTAAGAGGATTAAACGAACGATGCTTTGACGGATCACTGACGTCAAGGAATTGCGTTTCCAAACGAGCTGCTGCATAAGGATCCACTATAAGACCGAGCGTAAAGCGAAACAGCGATTCAAAGTCTATCAGATCCGTTGATTTAACCGGCGTCTGCCAATCCTTTGTAGCGCCGTCCTGGCTGTGAGTCTGTCCGAATGACAGTTTGAGTGTATTTTTATTGTGAACCTTTTCAGACAATGGTTTCTGAGCTTTCAAATTTGCGTTGAAAGTCCAGGTTACGGATCCGGATTCTCCACCTGACCAGTTATCGCTGTACGAGTTCTGAGTGAACATCAAGTTGGTGTCTATAGACCTCTCCCAGTCAGCAGCCTGTAGCTGAGACGTTAACAGCAGAAATGTAGTTATTGTTATTGCTACTATACTTTGAAGTTTCATTTTCAATCCTCTGTTAAAATATTTAACTTTGACTGAAAGTTAACCTACATTATAATTGTTGTCAAACTTAATCTGCAATTAATTGCAAATTCTGCTTTCTATTTAGCCAATGCAGTAAAAACTCAGCAAATATTCTTAATTTATATTATTAATAATTATGCTATTGATGGTATAGTGAACATACGTTCACACAATATTATGTATAATATTACAAAATATTATAAATCCTCTTGACTGATGAAATGAAAGATTGTAGATTGCATATCACTTGCGATTGATAACTACTCCAAAGTAAATTTTTCAATTTTTCTACAATAAAAGGAATGCAATGTCCGAACATGAATCTATGAGTTCTCCCGAAAAAACAGACACGTTATTCTCCGAAATTCCTGAAAAAGATAACGGCAACGGCACACATGTTGCAGATGAAATCAAGGTTGAGAAAAAGCCTAAAAGGATAATTAAAACAACATCCCTTGAACAGCTTCCCGATCCCAGGCTCTCCGAAAATGCGCTCACCGTCCTGAAGAGACGCTACTTAAAAAAAGACACTGAAGGAAATGTCACTGAAACTCCCAAGGTAATGTTCTGGAGGGTGGCAACCGCCATAGCCGAAGCGGAAAAGAGTTTCGAAAATGGGCAGAATACTAACGAAGTTGCAGTCGATTTCTATCGTACTATGGCAGCTCTCGACTTTATCCCTAACAGTCCTACTCTGATGAACGCCGGTCGCCAGTTGGGTCAGCTTTCAGCCTGTTTCGTTCTGCCTATTGAAGATTCAATGGAAGCTATTTTTGAAGCCGTTAAAAACGCCGCACTCGTCCATAAAAGCGGTGGTGGAACCGGATTTAGCTTCTCTAAACTGAGACCGAAAGCTTCGATGGTTATGTCAACCGCCGGCACAGCTTCCGGTCCGGTGTCGTTCATGTCCGTCTTCAACGCTGCAACTGAGACTATAAAGCAGGGCGGCACAAGGCGCGGCGCTAATATGGGTATTCTGCGTATCGATCATCCTGATATTCGTGAGTTTATAACCTGCAAGAAGGATATGGTTTCGATCACAAATTTTAACATATCGGTAGCGGTAACGGATGTTTTCTTACATGCTCTTGAGCAAGATGAAAAGTATGATCTGATTGATCCCAGCAACGGTGAGGTTGCCAGAAAAGAAAGCGCTCGCGAAATATTTGATCTGATAACAAACAACGCCTGGTTAAACGGTGATCCCGGAGTGATATTCATTGACGAAATCAACCGCTGTAATCCGACCCCCAATGTAGGTGAAATTGAAGCTACCAATCCATGCGGGGAGCAGCCGTTACTCGCCTATGAATCATGCAATCTTGGTTCAATTAATCTTGATAATATGGTAACGGATGGCGAGATCGATTGGGATCACTTGAGAAGAACCGTTAGAGTTGCTGTCCGCTTTCTCGATAATGTGATCGAAGTGAATAAATATGCGCTTGAATCAATAAAGAATATGACCCGCGGCAACCGCAAGATCGGGCTGGGCATTATGGGATTCGCCGATATGCTATACGCTCTTGGGATACCTTATGATTCCGAAGAAGCGCTGGGAATCGGACGTAAAGTGATGCAGTTTGTTGACAACGAAGGCAAAAGATATTCCGAAGAGCTTGCTGATGAGCGCGGTCCCTTCCCCAACTGGGAGGATTCTGTTTATGAACGACCTATTCGCAATGCTACGGTAACGACACTTGCGCCTACCGGAACGATTTCTATGATCGCTGACACAAGCGGAGGCGTCGAGCCAAATTTCGCTCTGGTCTATGTCAAACGGGTCATGGATGATGATAAACTGTTGTATGTCAATAAGCGTTTTGAAGAAGCTGCCAAAGCAGGTGGTTTTTACAGTCGTGAATTGATGGAAAAAATAGCGGAAGGCTCGCATCTCGCTGATCTTGACGAGATTCCTGCCGATGAAAAGAAGGTTTTCGCAACAGCACATGATATTACCCCAGAATGGCATATCCGCATGCAGGCTGCATTCCAGGAATCCTGTGACAATGCCGTTTCCAAAACTATCAATTTCCCCAACAGCGCAACAGTTAAGGACGTCGAAGACGCTTATCTGCTCTCATGGAAGTTAAAATGTAAGGGAGTCACAATCTACCGCGACGGCAGCCGCAACGCCCAGGTGATGAATGTTGGAGATGCTCTCGTAAAATCACAAGCGAAAATACGGGAATTGGAAACCAAGAGCGAAGCGGAAAGCACCGTTATAAAGGCTGTTTCAGGCGCTCCATCCGATGAAGAAAATATAAGACTGCATTCCGATAACAGCGTCAGGAACAAGAGCGGATACCTGAAGCCGCGCGAACGTCCAAGGATAACCTTCGGTATGACCGAGCAGATCAACACCGGCGACGGCACGATGTATGTCACTATCAACTCTGACAAGGAAGGGCTGTGCGAGGTATTCGCTTCGCTCGGCAAATCGGGCGGAAACGCAGCGGCGCAGTCGGAAGCAATCGGCAGGCTGATCTCACTCGCTATCAGATCCGGCATCGACCCGCGGCAGATCGTCAAGCAGCTTAAGGGCATCTCCGGCTCGAACCCGATCTGGCACGAGGGCGAGATGATCAAATCGACTCCGGACGCCATCGGAAGAGTGCTCGAACGTTACCTCGACCGCGAGCAAAAACGCCAGACCTCGCTCCCTCTCGAAGAAATGACCGAAGAAGAGCAAAATGCTCCGGTGGAGAAAGCTCCTGTCAACAAAAAGCCCGGCATAGAATTCGTTTACGGCGTACAGGTCAAGGAAATGTGTCCCGACTGCCAGTCACCGGTCATCTTCGAGGAGGGCTGCCTGATCTGCCGACAGTGCGGGTATTCGAAGTGTGAATAACGCCACGCCGAGTGGTGTCACACGTCCCCGTGTGACACATGATAACGGGGAGCGCCTCGCGTTCCTGTCGGCGGTTAAGCTCCCCCTTTCGTAAGAGCCTGTCCCTGCGAAGGCAGGGAGGGAATCGAAGGGGGATTACGGGGTGGCACGGGCAACCGCGAAGCGTCTGTCACTTACTTGCCCGTGTTTCTTTTACTGGGGGAGCGCCGATATTCTTATCGGCGACCTAAGTGGTGTCACGCGTCCCCGTGCGACACAAACACTTTACCAAATCCGGGGAATAAAGATTAGACGTAGCCCGGCTTGCCCTCAAGCCGGGGATTACAGATTAAAGGTTATATAAGATTAAAAAAATGAAAATCGTCTTATCCATCCTGCTCGTCTTCGCGCTTCTGACCGCATCCTGCTCCGATAAGACTGATATGTCATAATTCTTAATTCTTAATTCGAAATTTGTAATTGCAGGTATGCCGTGTAAGGTGTGTAAGCCGTGAGAAATTGTAATAGTAATTAATTAGAAAGTGCAATGACACAGAATATTGGACAAGGGATCAGCTCAGGCTTAATAGGTATACTTGGCGTACTATTTGGAGTCATTATTACCACATTAGGCAACTGGATTATAGCAAAACGACAACAATCCGATCAGTTTCGACTTGCGGCTATAGATAAAAGACTTAAAGCACATCAGGATGCTTTTTGTCTTTGCATTCAACTTATTAACAGTTTTGACAAGGTAGATTTGTTGCAGTCCATTGCTAATAAAAGTTGGGAATGGTGGAGTAGTAATTGTCTCTACCTTGATGAAAAAAGCAGTAATGCCTTCAAAAGTGCGATTATAAGTATAAAATTTACAAAAATTCCAGATCTCGGAGATAAATGTTGGGATAATGTACAGAAAGCAGCAAACATTATTGCAAATTCCGCTGGTTTACCAACAATTGGTGAAATTAAACCAGTAAAACAGAAAACTTTAAAAGAGGATAAATCGCAATGAACCATAAACTCGATCATACAGTGCGAAGGTAAGATATTCGACAGGATTATCAATCAAAGAATTACACAATTATTTAAAGTCGTTTTCTAGTCTTTTAGTAAGAAAACTATTCCCCCTGTAGCAACAATAACCATTGTCCATTGTATCGCTAAACGTTTTATATCAACAGTTTTTTTCCCACTTAAAATGCAGGAATAATTTTGAGAGTAAACACCCGTAACTCTATGTCTATTCCTAGTAACTGGATGAAAGAAACCCATTAAAACAAACAAGCATATTCCGACCAATATAACAACCTTTTGTTTTCTATTCATTTAGTTATCCTTGTCTTTAAGTAAAAAGAAAATTCCACCAGTGGCTCCAATAACTAATGTCCATTGTATAATTAAGCGTTCTACATCAATTTCCTTCCGCTCAAAATGCATGAATAACTATGGGTGTACCGACTAGTGTCATGTCAAGCATCAATAGTCGGATAAAGTCGTGACAGTTTTATCCTGGCGCTTTCTGTTGTGAACTGCCAGTTGACCTTTGCGTTCTTGTTATTCCTTGAGTTCTGCCACGCACTCACTTCTTTTCTGACA
>JAIPJL010000110.1 GCA_021734165.1 bacterium
GGTAGTCTGGTACTTGGTGGAGCAGTGGTAATAGCCTTACTAATCTGGCTTATGCCTGCATTAAAACTTAATCTACTTGGCGCTATTCTCGTGGTTATTTTCACATTTTTTTTCGCTTCAGTTGCATCGAGGGTTGTTGGATTAGTTGGCGGATCATCGCTGCCTGTTTCTGGGATGACTATTGCCGCTCTGTTGGGAACTTCGTTAGTTTTCAGCGCTGTCGGATTCACCGGTAACGAGGGAAAATTTGCGGCATTGATTGTAGGCGCTGTGGTTTGTGTAGGAATTTCCTCAGCAGGGGATATTTCGCAGGATTTGAAGACTGGTTTTCTAATTGGCGCAACACCGTACCGTCAGCAGTATGCGCAGTTTTTTGGTGTTCTTACATCCGCAACCGTCACAGGCGCCGTGGTTTTATTGCTGCATAAGACATTTGTTATCGGTTCAGGTAACCTGCCTGCCCCTCAGGCAACGCTTATGAAACTGGTTGTTGAAGGGGTCATGGATAAAAATCTGCCATGGGCGTTTGTTATGACAGGTATGGTGATAGCCTGTGTAGTTGAATTGCTGGGTGTGCCTTCTTTACCTTTTGCTGTTGGTTTATACCTTCCATTTAGTCTTTCAGTACCTATTATGATCGGTGGTTTGCTGCGTGGTGTTCTTGAGAAGTTTCGCAAAGGTGATGAATTAAAAACAGCCCGTGAAAACGGAGTATTATTCGGATCCGGTCTGGTTGCGGGGGAGGCAACTTTGGGAGTTTTAATTGCCCTTTTCGTTTACGGGCAGGAGAAAATAGAGACTCTCGCCAGCATAAAAACACCATTCGTTAATTATGCTGATGGATCGATTCTTCCCTCAATACTCTCGCTGATTGCCTTTGGAATTATGACCACCCTACTCTGGAAGGTTGTGACGAGAAAGGATAGCGTTGATGTGTAGTCGGATTTGCTCTCAATCCCGCATAGGCGGTATTTATTAATACCAATACTGTGGTTTTATTCGGATTAAAACAACAATGAAAATCAATTTAATTATTCACTTAGGTTTGGCTTTCGTGCTGACGATCCTGGTTTCCTGTTCAGGTGTTTGGGACGATCAAATGAAAGCTATGAACGCTGACTTAGAAAACGCAAGGAATGCTCTAATGCGTGGTCGAGCAGACAAAGCAAGGGACTACGTCAGTCATAATGGCGTCGAACCGTCAGACAGCGCGCGACTTACCGTTTGGGGAGATAGCTACGAGTTGGAAGGCGATTGGCAAAAAGCGGCTGATTTATGGAAAAGAGCTGCCACTATTTACACAAAAAAAAGCGAATATCGTCTTCATTACTGGAATAATCTGATTAGACTGGCAAACAAAGATTCATCAAAATCTGACTCGCTTCGGTTAATAATAAAAGCTCAGGGTAATAGTTTGTACCGTCTTTCAGGATATGACGAGACATTGCTTGCTTATCAAGCAGCCGTTTTGCTTGAAGATTCGACCGTCGAAACTCGCGGCGACAGGTTGATTGAAAAATTCCCTGAAAAGAATGAAGTAATAAATATTGTAGGTTCAAGATTCTGGGATGGGCTTTATCCAATCTGGAACAATAACAAAGCAAGGATAGTTTATTTATCAAACTTTGTAAATAGATATCAGCAGTTCTCATGGAAACATACCGCCTGGCGTTTGCTGATTAATGCCTGTTTAGAGATTAATGATACAACCTCAGTTTTGCGAGAATCTGCATCATGGGTTAATTCTGAGCCTAAAAATCCCTATGTTCTAATTACGGCGGCAGGTATTGTCTTTGGTCTAAACGAAATGGATTCTGCGCGTGTGTGGGCATCCAAAGCATATAGGCTGAAAGAAAAACTGAAAAGACTGCCTCATATTCCTGAAGAGGAATGGCTATTATATGGACCGAGCATTAAAGCGGAAATACCACTAAAACTTGCAGAAGTTAATCTGTATGACGGGAATGTAAAAAATGCTCGCGAACTGGCAAATGAATCTTACGAATTAGCGATATACGGCGATAATGAATACGCCACCAATGCCGCTCAACATTATCTTCTCGGAAGAGTCTGTCTCGCAGAGCATGATACAAATACTGCTATAACTCATTTTGTTAAAACAATTACTGTCGGTGAAGTGCGCAATTACAATCCAGATAGAGCGGATAGCCTTCTGAAGAACCTCCTTGGATTAAATTCAGATGTAGAATTACTTGAACTTTGCAGGCAGAAGAGCAGCTATAACGGCGTCATATTTACTCGCATAACAGAAAGTTCAGGTCTAACTGAGGCGCGGGGAGGAAGGTTTTCCTGGGGAGATTACGACAACGATAATGATGATGATCTTTTAATTGGCGGGAGCAAACTTTATCGTAATGATGAAGGTTATTTTAATGATGTTACTGAGAAAGCGGGAATTAATGCACAGGGCTGTCATGGAGGTATATGGGGAGATTCAGATAACGATGGTGATTTGGATTTATTTTGTTTCTCGTCTTCTAATGATCTGACCAAAGCAGAGCGTCTTTTTAGAAACCTTGGTAATGGGACATTTAAGGATATAACTAATATCTCAGGGGATATTCAGGATACTCATTCAACGGAAGCAGCCATCTGGGGTGATTTTAATGGTGATGATCAATTGGATCTGTTTATTACAGGATACGAGAAACCTTATGAATATGCAGATGAAATGGGCAGTGGCTGGCAGGATAGATTACTGATCCAGAACAGTCAGGGTATTTTCACGGACAGAACAATCGAATCAGGCATGATCCCAGCCTATGGTAAAAACCTCTGCGGCAGGAGTCCGGTATCCTGTGATTTTGATCGTGATGGTGACCTCGATATTTACGTTGGAAATTATCGCCTTCAACCTAATCTGTTCTGGATAAATGAAGGGAAAGGAAAATTTACCAATGAGGCTGCCTGGCACATGATCGATGGTGAACAGGTAGATGGCTGGTGGGGACACACAATCGGTTGTCAGTGGGGTGATTTTGATAATGATCTGGATTTTGACCTGATTGTTGGAAATCTTGCTCATCCTCGCTACATTCGCTTCTCCAACCGCACAATGCTTTATAAATTCATTAATATTCAAAGCGGTTTCAAGGATGTGCGCAAAGATCGCGGCATTAAGTATGATGAATGCCACAGTGAACCGGTTTGGGGTGATCTTGATAATGATGGAGATATTGATCTGTATATCACTTCAGTTTATCCCAATCGCAGGTCTTATCTCTACATCAACGAAAATGGATACTTCAGAGACATTACCTACCTGTCGGGAACTCGCGTTTTCAACGGTTGGGGGAGTGCTTTGGCGGATTATGATAATGACGGTGATCTCGATCTGGTTACGCGTAATGACAATCATGTTGAGTTGTTCAGAAATGACACTGAATGCGGAAACTGGGTAGAGATAGTTTTAACCAGTTATAATATAGGCGCAATTACAACACTCGAAACAGCGTCACGCAAACAGATCCGTCAGGTTGAAGGCGGGAAAGGCGCCGGAAATCAATCTTCTTTAGTATTGCATTTTGGTATTGGTAAATCTTTAAATGGCAATCTGATAATAGATTATAATGGAATTTCCAAGGGACCTGTGAACATAACGATAAACGAAAAAAATATTATTAATTTTACCAAAATATCGATGTATGCAAATTAGGAGATTACCGCAAGCATCGGATTATAAGGATGCTGTTGAATTGCAGAAATCACTTTCCCAAAGATTGATACTTAAAGGTTCTCCAAAAAAAGCTGACTTCATTGCCGGTGTTGACTGCTCATCCTATGCTTATAGTAAATTAATGGTCTCAGCAGTGACAGTCTGGAGTTATTCTCAGAAAGAAATTATTGACAGCATAACCGCCTCTCATGAGACTGATTTCCCTTATATTCCCGGACTGCTTGCTTTCAGAGAAATACCTGTAATATTAAAAGCTTTTCAAATACTTGAAACGATACCTGATGTAGTTATTTGTGATGGACAGGGGATCGCACACATGCGAGGCTTTGGTATAGCCTGTCACCTTGGACTATATCTTGGTTTACCTACTTTGGGTTGCGGTAAATCTCGTCTTGTAGGCAGTTATGAAAAGCCCGATCCTGAAAAAGGTTCTGTTAAATCTCTATGCTATAAAGGTAAGGAAGTTGGAAAGGTAGTGAGAACACGGAATAACGTCAAGCCGGTTTTCGTTTCACCCGGACATTTAATTGGAATGAATGAATCTGTGGAAATTGTTCTTACGTCATGCCTGAAATACAGGCTGTCGGAACCGATAAGAGCTGCTCATAAACTGGCTGGAGATACTATCAGGATTATGAGAGATGATCTCTCTAAAAACTAACTGATAAACCGATAATCCATTTACTAACCGACCTGCAGATCAATCTATAAACTTTAGCGACCTGCAGGTTTTAGTAGTATTTCGATTCAACAATTAAAGCTGTCTGGCTGGTATTGTGATAATACTAAATTGTTGTTTTCGGATTGAATGTTGAGATTCCGGTAAATACAGATGCTTCATTCGAATAATCCGAGCAAATTGTCATCGATACGGCTTGCACACGATAACTGAAAGTTTTGCCCGTTTCCAGATTTAAATCCGAATAAGAAGTTGCGCCTGCCTCAATCTGTGCATACAACACCCAAAGTCCATCATCAACCTTGCGTTCAATCAGGAAATCAGCCTGATTGTGAGAATTATCAATCCAAGAGAGAATTACTTTCCCATTGGTTTCCGCAACATCAGGAATATATTCTGATAAGTCCGCTATTAAACATGATGGTGCATCCAGAGCAACTATTGTTTGGGGAAGAGCATCTTCCATACTCATAACTTCTTCATTATTATCTTTCATACCCTCCGGATCAACGACTGGATCATTATCACCCGGTGATGTAGGACTGTCTGAAGCACAGCCGCTCATCATTATTAAGATAATAATGAAAGCAGGTACAAATAATGTGCGATAGTGTTTTAACATTTCTAACTCCCTGTTCGATGTGAGCGATTATCCCTTTCACAAAATTGTGAATAGAGAACGATGTATGATTTTATGAAGTTGTTAACGTCTTCTATTAATTAGACCTGTTGAAAATTGAAAAGGTTGCACCTAATGATAATTTATTTAAAATTCTTAAATTATTTTGTAAAATTGTAAAACTTACAATATATTGTTGTAATATTACAATAAATATATTTATATTTACACTATGAAGACACGAATACTATACAATCGCATTGCTGTACTTAGAGAAGAAAGAGGAATTTCAAGGAAAGAACTGGCTGAAAAGATCGGCGTGAACTTCCAGACTGTAGGCTATCTTGAGCGGTGTGAATACAATCCAAGCCTCGACCTGGCATTTAAAATCAGTGAATATTTTAACTTACCGATTGAATTTATCTTCTCAACAAAACCGATGAAACACATGAGCCAGGAAATACTTGAGCTGAAAACTGCAAAGGATAGATAAATGAGCAGCACATTATCAAAAACAAGCAGAAGAGTTTGGGTAGTGATTAACTATGTAAGTCTTATCATGTTGATTATTCTATACCGATTAGGTCATTTTAAGGGCTGGAGTGTGTTAATAGTAGTTTCGTTGATCGTTGTATTTACTATATTACAATTGAGTTTTACTAAGCTTTATAAAAAGACCGGATTATGGAAACTTACTCACTCGAAAGTAAATGACCTCGATGAAAGAGAAATCCAACTCACCCACGAGGCATTACGATATTCATACAGTATATTTGTTATTAACTGTCTATTGATTATCTTTATTTCTTCTATCCTTGAAATAGATATGATTATTGATGTAATTTCAGGTGTTACTCTGCTTTATCTTGCTCATACACTGCCGGCTTCTGTTATTGCCTGGACGGAAAGGGAGGTATAAATCACTTACTTGCTTGTTCAATTTCAAGACTTCTTATCCTATTTAAAGCAGCAGCTAACTCCAATCCTCTAAATTCTGCAATATCTCCACAAAGAGTTGAGTCCAAAACATCCAATCCATTTTTGTTTATATCTTCGTTCACTTTCAACATAATTTGTTTCATATCTGTTTTACCATCCATGTATTGCTTTGCATATAGTATAGCCAATCCAATTGCTTTCGTTTGTGATGCTTCAAGCAGTTGCTCGAGCTCGGAAAGATCAACTGTCTCCCTACCAAATATCATGCGTTTTACTTCAGGTGATGAAATCCTGACACGACCATATTCATTTTTCGGATCAAGGTTACCCTCCAGAGGAAATCGTTTTATTGAACTTTTGAATTTCGAGCCACCTTCCTGAGTTCGTTCGGTTGGGAATCTCTCGGCAATTGTATGCGCTTGTTTGGTAACATCAAAAGGTTCAAACTCAATCATTTGTATTACACAATCGGATACGCTTAAATAATCGCCTGACCCACCCATAACCAGAATTGTTGAGATTCCATGCTCTTCATATAGCTGCCTCACTTTATCAATGTATGACGTAATCGGTTCATGTTTTTTGGCGACGAGTTCCTGCATGCGTTTGTCACGAATCATGAAATTCATTGCACAGGTGTCCTCATCCATTAGAAGGACTTCGGCTCCGGTTTCAATAGATTCTATTACGAATGCAGCTTGAGATGTGCTGCCACTGGCGTTAGCGGTTGTAAACGCTGAGGTGGATTCCCTGTGTGGAATGTTATTAATGAAAGCTGATATGTTAGTTTTAATAATACTTCTACCGCTTGCAGCGCGAACCTTAACAGCATTTAGGTTCGAAACGCAATATTCTCTGCCATCACCCGGAATATGGTTATAAACGCCTAGTTCCAAAGCCTCCAGCAGCGTCGATTTACCGTGATATCCTCCACCGACAATCAGTGTTACTCCTTTACGGATACCCATCCCGCTGATAGCGCCGGCATTAGGAAGTGTAAAACTTACTTTCAGGCTTTCCGGTGATTTGAAAGGAACAACATTATCAGTGTTAAGAGGTTTTTGGTCGATGCCACTGGCTCTGGGTAATATGGCTCCATCTCCTATAAAAGCAATCAAATCCGCAGATTTAAGACCATCCCTTAAGAACTCCGAATCCTCGGCAGTTGTTACATGCTTATTAAGGTTTTCAAGATCAAGGTTTTTTGCATAAAGCGATAAATCAACGATTTCAGGCAATTCTTCAAATAACATAATTTCAGCAAGTTCAGCATTAATAGATCTCCCCTTGGCGGGCATTCCGATACATAATCTTACTTCAATATCATCATCATTTACAACTACAGATGTTCTGTCAAGGATCGCCTGTCCGGGTTCAGCGATTGTTATAACTCCGCTGTTGCCTGTCCCGCGTCTGCCTTTGTTGATCTTTTTGCAATTTGCGAAGAACTGCCTCGCCAACCAGTCACGAAAAGCAACTTGCCTGATTTGATTTGAGGTTGCAGTATCCGGGAAACCGACATCACTACGCGGGACTTTTATCCGGTAAACGCCGGTACTGGGAGGAGCATAGGGATCCTTGGGAATGCGGTCGATGATCAGTTGATATTTGGGAAAACTCCAGCCGCCTTTTAGTGACTGATATGCTCCATAATCGGTACTGTTTAAGCGTTGTAATTGCTGTTTTAATAATTCATTTGGTTTCATCGTTTTGTCCATGTTTTAATTATATAATAGTCTGAAAATCATTGTTTAACTTGCTCTACCGTGTACTATAGTATATATTATAAACTATAGTGTATGATTGTCAAGGAGTTCAGCATGAAAACTAACGAAGATTCAAAAAAGCTTGGTGATAAATTAAAAGCAGCGAGAGATACAAGGAAGACGTCACTGCATGAAGTTGCTAAGTCGGCAAAGATCTCTGTTGCGTATTTAAGAAAGCTGGAAAGCGGACTTGTAAACAACCCGTCACCGCGAATTTTGCAGAGGCTTTCAGATGTTCTGAATGTTCCTTATTTAAAACTGATGAAGTTAATAGGTTATATACCGGTTGATTTTAACGCTAAGTACAGTGATGATAATAGAAAATCACTTGAAGACACTTTAGATGAAAATGAAAAGAACGCGGTTATGGCTTTCATTCGTTATTTAAAGGAAGGAATACAATAGTGCTGATAAAAATTAATGATTGTATTAGAAATACTTGACATTCGATAAATCGTGCGATACATTAATCAATAATTGTTATCCGCAATGATAACAAGGATTTTAATAGACAAATTATCTTGACAAAGGAGATAAACAGTGTACAACCAATTTCAGAAGTTACTCATTTTAAGCATAATTACAATCTTTATTTTTTCAAGCGTAGCTTCTGCGCAATTTATCCAGAGCACTGCTTCTAATGGAAAACCAATACAAATAGCGCTTTTCAATCCAGTTCAGCTACTCCCTGAGAATGAATCAATTAAAGGTGTTCGCTTGAGCTTAGTTTATGGTAAAAACACATCGCTTACCGGATTAGATTGGGCGTTTCTCGTCAATCATCTGACTGCTCCATCAATAGGGATTCAATGGAGCATGGTAGGATATAACGAATCAGATTTTTCAGGCTGGCAGGAAGGTCTCATCAGTGTAACCAAGGGTTCATTCCTTGGTCTTCAATCCGGATTTGTTAATATCGCCGGAGATGCTACCGGAGTTCAGTATGGATTTGTAAACTATGCTGATAAAGTGGAAGGTGTTCAACTGGGATTTGTAAATTATGTTAACAGCATGTACGGTCTTCAGATTGGGTTGGCTAATATAATTCGTCAGGGTGGTATATTTCCAGTTATGCCGATAATCAACTTTTCGTTTTAATTCTTTAGAAAGTTCAGAACTAATAATTAGTTGATTGTAAGTTAACTTATTGTATTTGTGTCTAATAATAAACCCGACTTCTCAGAGGTCGGGTTTAACGTTAATACTTTTACAATCCCGTTTCGATGAGACCGACTAAGCGGTGATTCTCCTTACAAACCCAAGAAGAAACCCTTTCTGTGTGAGACTCCCAGACATGCTCTGCACTCTGGACAGAAGTATATACATCGCTTACTGCCTATTATATCCGTCTTTACATCCCGAAACCATAGTGTATTAAGCTCCTTCTTACAGTGCGGACAAATCGGCAGTAAATTATCTTTTTTTTCTAATGGTATCATTTTTCCAATTTAATGTTAAACAAATTCCAGGCTGGCCTCCGTATCCCCTTCTCGCAGAAACACCAGTCCCATCATAATCTGAAATGTCGCATACAGAAGAACACCCGGTATTATTAATACAAATGTTGCAAAACAGATAGAGCCTGCAATATAGATATAGACCATGGGTTTCAGTAAACCTCTTAAATCTGTATCGAGTTTCAGTAACTTTATTCCAAAAACTACACCAATTGCTGATAACGGAATTGCAATGAGCATTGTAGCAATTATAGACGCAATTTTCACTACGGGCGTTGGAGTTACTACTCCAAATATATAGAGATGCCTCATTACAACTGCGAAAGAAGTGCCTGCAATACTACCAATTACAATCAGTAGGACAAGTAGATCCACCTGGTGAAAACTGTAACGCTCGTTAAGCAGATCTCTGAAACGCAGGAAAGCATAGACAGTGAATGCAACTTCGGTTATTGCTATTATCCCATAAGGAAATACCAGCATTCCGAGTTTGTCTGGTTTAAATTCAACTAGCAATCCGAACAGGATTTCGGGAAAAAGCAATATAGCGCCGATTATTGCCAGCCATCCGGCAAGGGCGTACTTATTTTCGTTTTTATTAACGGTTTCGCTCTTCTCATTCATTCAACAATCCAGAGAGTTTTACTAATTTTATTAATAAATCTAAATGTAATCCGGTACATATTCAAGAATATCACCGGGTTGACACTCCAGCTCACGACAGATCGCTTCAAGAGTGCTAAAGCGCATGCCTTTAACTTTGCCGGTTTTCAGCAGTGAGAGGTTGGTTACGGAGATGCCGATCCGTTCCGAAAGTTCGTTCAGTTTCATCTTCCGCTTAACCAACATCATGTCTAAGTTAACTTCGATTGCCATAGGTAGTAATATAAAATAAGATATTATGTATGTCAAGTAATTTTTTATGTTATACATAAATTTTATTAAATGATACGTTGTATTCTGTATTGAAAAATCCGGAGTGCTCAAGCTTGCTTGAGCGAACGAAGCAAGCTTCGTTACTCCGTTTAATGTCAATATTCGACAATAAAAATAATAATATGAAATTATTTTGCGGAGTACTTGACAACAGGAATAGAGGTGTAGTATATTTATAAGCCGTCAACGAAACTGCTATGTTTCGCAAACTGGTAAGACGCTGACGGACGTTCTTTGACAGAAAAGCGCGGTTTGATGAATTAAACCGATGCCCCTATATTCGTAAAAATTTTATTTATATAGTAAATCACAACGGAGAGTTTGATCCTGGCTCAGGACGAACGCTAGCGGCGCGCTTAACACATGCAAGTCGAACGCCAACGGTTGATTTCGGTTGACCTAGTAGCGTGGCGAACGGGTGAGTATCGCGTAGGCAACCTACCCTTTAGTGTGGAATAAGCTCGGGAAACCGGGTACAATACCGCATGTTGTCCTTGAAACGCATGTTTCGAGGATTAAAGCCTTCGGGCGCTAAGGGATGGGCCTGCGTTCTATTAGCTTGTTGGTGAGGTAACGGCTCACCAAGGCGACGATGGATAGCTGGTCTGAGAGGACGATCAGCCACACTGGGACTGAGATACGGCCCAGACTCCTACGGGAGGCAGCAGTGAGGAATATTGCGCAATGGACGAAAGTCTGACGCAGCGACGCCGCGTGTGCGACGAAGCCCTTCGGGGTGTAAAGCACTGTCCAGAGGGAAGAATGATCACTTCGGTGATAGAGACGGTACCTCTGTAGAAAGCTCCGGCTAACTCCGTGCCAGCAGCCGCGGTAATACGGGGGGAGCAAGCGTTGTCCGGATTTACTGGGCGTAAAGGGCGTGTAGGCGGAATGGTCAGTCGAGGGTGAAATCTCCGAGCTTAACTCGGAGCCTGCCTTCGATACTTCCATTCTTGAGTGCAGGAGAGGGTAGTGGAATTCCCGGTGTAGCGGTGGAATGCGCAGATATCGGGAGGAACACCTGGTGCGAAGGCGGCTACCTGGCCTGACACTGACGCTGAGGCGCGAAAGCGTGGGTAGCAAACAGGCTTAGATACCCTGGTAGTCCACGCTGTAAACGATGGGTACTAGGTGTCGGAGGATTTCGACCCCTCCGGTACCGTAGTTAACGCATTAAGTACCCCGCCTGGGGAGTACGATCGCAAGGTTGAAACTCAAAGGAATTGACGGGGCCCCGCACAAGCGGTGGAGCATGTTGTTTAATTCGATGCAACGCGAAGAACCTTACCTGGCCTGGAAGTGCAGCTGCTAATCCGGTGAAAGCCGGACTCTTTCGAGGGTGCTGCAGAGGTGCTGCATGGCTGTCGTCAGCTCGTGTCGTGAGATGTTGGGTTAAGTCCCGCAACGAGCGCAACCCTTACCGTTAGTTGCCATCAGATCCTTGAGATGCTGGGAACTCTAACGGGACTGCCCGGGTTAACCGGGAGGAAGGTGGGGATGACGTCAAGTCCTCATGGCCCTTACGGCCAGGGCTACAAACGTGCTACAATGGATGGTACAAAGGGCTGCGAGATCGCGAGGTTAAGCTAATCCCAAAAAACCATCCCCAGTTCGGATTGCAGTCTGCAACTCGACTGCATGAAGTCGGAATCGCTAGTAATCGCTGATCAGCAGGCAGCGGTGAATACGTTCCCGGGGCTTGTACACACCGCCCGTCACACCATGGGAGCCGGTAGCGCCCGAAGTCGCTGGACTGACCCGCAAGGGAAGTAAGCGCCTAAGGTGAGATCGGTGACTGGGGTGAAGTCGTAACAAGGTAGCCGTACCGGAAGGTGCGGCTGGATCACCTCCTTTCTGGAGACAGAGATTCATT
>JAIPJL010000007.1 GCA_021734165.1 bacterium
TAATTCGTAATTCTTAATTCGTAATTGTTTCGTCACTTTCCGTCACATTTCCGTCACACCCTCTAACCCATACCCGGTAAGGCTTACCGCTGATTCTGTGACGATGTGACGATAATTTTGCCTACCCTGATTCTTTGCCGAAAACTGTGACGAGATTTGACTTATGCAGACACTTGTAACTCCTGAAAATCTATTCTATCATTTCACCAGCGCAAGTTGTTTCACCGCAAATCCGCTGTTGTCGGTAACTTTGAACCAGTACAATCCTGATGGTACGTTCTTCAACTCGTTGGTAATCACCAGCCGATGTTCTCCGGGATTGCTAATATTTCGCTCCGTTGACCAGATCCTCCTCCCCGTGAGATCATAGATCGTGAAACTCATCAAACCCGCTGATGAAGTCCTGAAGCGCGCCGTGAACGATGCGTTGAACGGATTGGGATAAACGGCTTCCAATGATAGAATCTCAGGGCGTAATACTCCGGGATTTGAATCATACACCGCTGTTAAAGCCCTCACAGCATCGATCTTACCCCAACCCCATGTGTTGTTCGGTACTTCCTCAGTAAATTCATCAGTTCGTGCGCTTGAGAATATGCGCTGACGCAGGAGGCTGGGTGTGTAGTCATCCATCATCTGAACAATCAAAGCCGCAGTTCCTGCTGCGGCAGGTGATGACATCGACGTACCCTGAAGAGCTATGTAATCGGCAGGCAGACCGCTGTCACCTTCGCTGGATATTATGTATGTATCTAACCAGCCTTCAAGCAAATAATTATTGGCATCTCTGCATGAGATAGTTCGTTGTCCAGGCGCTGTGATGTCAGGTTTCATCAAGCCGTCAATGCGGGGTCCAAGTGAAGAAAAAGATGCGATACTCCCCTCGCTGCCTAACGCTCCATGTGGTTCACCGTGATAATCCGTCCATGCTCCTCTTGAAACATAAGCGCCAACAGAAATACAACTATCGGCTGTGGATGGAAGCCCAACGGTATGGCTCTGCACATGATGCGCAAACTTGAATGACCACCAACTGGTTTCCGCATAAATATGAAACTCCTGATCTCTATCAGAATGGTTTATAACATCGATGAAAAACGAAGAGCTGTCTTGCGGGAAAGGATCGGTCGGAATATATAATCTTGATCCCGTTCCGCGTGGACTAATCACTTGATCTGTTTCATGAAAATCAATTAGTTCACCTTCACCATCGTATATGCGAGCTGATAATTCAACAGACTCTAAGTGAACTCCCTGATACCAAATTAGATAGTAGTTACTGTATGCTTCCTCCGCTACATGTTTGACTATCACTTGTATTAACTCGGATGTGTCATCTGCAGCAACGGTATTCATATAGTGTTCTGCAGCGAATCGTGAATTGCCGGCAGACATGAAAACGGTAGTACCCTCACCAACCGCCCAGTCAACAGCCTGTTCCTCTTCGGACGAGCCATCGTGAAATGCATCCCATCCACCGTAACTCATTGTGATAATGTCAGCGCTCCAGTTCATCACCGCTCCGCGAATCGCTCCGACAACTGCCGCTGAAGAAGCGCCGGCTGTCGAGTCATCGCCAATCTTCAAATATATCGGATCCACATTCGGCGCCATTCCCATCCATTTACCATTAGAGAGCGTTCCCGAACCGAACACCGTTCCAGCAACATGAGAACCATGCCCTGAAGCAACATCGCTAATGTCCTCGCTTGTGTCAGGGTAGTCTGCATAGTCCATTGTAGCAAACGGTTCAGGCAGGTCATCATGGTCAAGATTGAAACCGGAATCGAGGACTCCAACGCGCACTCCTTCACCTGTAACAGGTGGATCGTATTCCCTGACGGTGGCTGCACCTGTTTCGGAAGCAGTTATATCATTTAGCGGCTCCAATTGTCGATAAGCAGCAGTAATCCTCTCAACACTCCCATCCTTGACCAGCGTTCTGATAATGGATGATTTAGCAAGCGCCAGCATGAATCCGGTCGGATGCGCTCCCACAGGTGGTATCCATGAATATGTATAGAGTACTACTCCCCTATCTTCCAAATCTGTAATCTGCTTGGCAGAAGGAAACGCTTTGAAATGAAAAAATACCCTTAAAACCGGATCTGTTTCAACCGGCAGATTATTAGCTTTAAGCAGTGATTCGCTTATGTTAGATGATCCACTACGATATTGCTCGATTAAAAAGAGGTCTTTTAACAGTATCGGATCAAGATTGTCTATTGGAGCTGATAGCGCCTGACTTGAGAGCATTAAAGTCATGATGAGAAACAGTAAAACTGAAAACCATTTGTAATTAAACATGGTATTATCCGTATTTGATAAGTTGCTAAGTGGAAAGAATATTACTACGATATGTATAGTCAGTAGCCCGGTTTGCCCTCAAGCCGGGATTTATAATTCTCGGATTTGAGAAATCCGGGCTACTGCACTACAAAACTACTTAACCAGCACTAACCTTCGCTCAACTGGAGCATGTCCTGCTGCGCTGAGTCTGGCAAAATATGTTCCCGATGGCGTTCCCTCCGCATTCCAGACTGCCTGATGATTTCCAACAGATCCTGAACCGGATGCTATAATGGATATCTCCCTGCCATTAAAATCTGAGATTGTTAGCTTATATTCAACTGAATAAGGTAATGTAAAATCCAGACTGACGAATCCATTAAAGGGATTAGGATAAGCTGCATCTAATGCTAATGTCAAAGGAGTTGCATTGAAATCATCGAAATTAACTGCATTATCTTCAATGTTCATAAACCAGTTGTAAATTAATCTCATCACTTCATGTCGAGGCGTATAGCCGTCACGCTCAGCTATGCTCTCAAATGAGAAACCAAAATACATCAAATGGGCATCGGTCTCAGGATGAATGCGGTAAACAGCAGCACAACCATTCGGTTCACGATCCTCAAGTGATCTATATATTAACAGACTATCAGCGTCATTAATTGGAATCATTGAAGTCGGAGAATTGAGAGCATCACTATTGACGTCATTTCCAAATAGAATCATAGATTCCGCTGATTCGAGTGGAGTTCCCGGCAGTCCGAATGCAAACCGAGCGCGAACTGAATCCGTTTCATGCCTGGCGCCGAACCAGTTTTCAAGCAACTCTTGATTCAATTCGGAGTCACCAATCTTTTTACCGACGAGCATCACATTAGCGCCATCCTCAAGGGCATACGTTAACTGGATAAGATCAAGCTCGTCGAGAGGCTCTTCTGAATCTCCGGTAAACCAGATTATCATTGGGTATTCATTTAAATAATCAAATCCTGGTGATGATTTTTTTGAAACATCCCAGTTAACCCAGCCGAGACCCATTTCTTCAATAGATGTCTTATAATATTCATCCACCTCCTGCCCTGAGTCATCATCAACCAGTAGTATGTTCGGATAGCCAATAATAACTTCATATTCAGTAATTATTTCGACCTGTCTCGGCTCAGCGGTAACTGTAAGTGTGAAAAATGTCGTATGAGCAATAGCGTCTTCATTCATCGTAATAACAAATGGTTCATCCTCGTTTGAAAAGTCTTCACCGGGTCCAAGATTCGGAAATTCAATAATTTCATTTTCAATCGCTATGGAATTATCATCTGTACTAAGTGTAAGCCAAAGTTCCTCAGTTTCAGTTCCTCTAACGCTGTTCTCAATGGAAAAAATAATTTCAGCGCTCTCACCCGGCTCAATGCGACCATTATCGTTATCATCATTATCAATTTCCATTTCTTCTATTACTAACATCGGTCTGTCACCCAACGCTAATGACTCATAAGCATTGATCCTTCCGGCGCCAATGTTATTTACGTTTATATCATCAGCGCCATCGAGCAGCAAGGCAGTAGCCTCAGCCACCGTGTAGTCTGGATAGCAGGCCCTGATTAGAACCGCAACTGATGCCGCAAACGGGCAAGCCATTGAAGTGCCATCCATATAGACATATCTATTACCAGGGTACGTGCTCGCGATAGCCACTCCCGGCGCAGAAATATCAACCCAATCACCATAATTTGAGAAATTTGCCCTTCGATCATTTGAATTTGTAGCAGCAACAGCAATAGCGTTTTCATATCCTGCCGGATAGGAGATGGCGCTTGTGTTTTCGTTTCCTGCAGCGCATAAGACCATTGCATCATGCTCAACGGCATAGCTTATTACATTCATTTCCGCATTGCCACTTTGGTAACCTCCCCATGAACAACTTATAACCTTTGCTCCATTACGGGCTGCATATTCAATTCCCTGATAACCATAATATATATATCCTCCATCACCGGTTCTGACAGCCATAATACTACAACTATGACCTACACTGGCAACTCCAAGATTGTTATCGGTTACTGCTGACGCTATACCGGCACAGTGAGTTCCGTGACCATGAGTATCATCAGGATCATTATCGCTACTCATGAAATCCCAGCCGTAGAAATCATCTATTCTACCGTTCCTGTCATCATCCTCATTGTTTATCTCATCATTTTCTATAACACCGTTTCCATTCAAATCTTCACCAGGATTAATCCAGATGTTTGCGGCGAGATCGGGATGGTTCATGTCGACACCCGAATCGATAATTGCAACAGGCGTTTCTTTGTTACCTGTGCATATTTCATAAGCTTCATTCGCATGGCAGAGATCAAGCCCATACTGATCATCACGATGTGGATCATTAGGCGCTGGAAATTCTCGATAGATCAACCAAGGTTCAGCCCATTCGACACCGGCAAGCTTCGATAAATCCGCAGCTATTTCCTTAACAGAAAATGATTCGGGGAAATACATGTTGTATATTTGAGCCAGATCGGTGCCATCTTTTATCGGAGGTAAACAATATGGATAAGCTCTCTCTATTGATATTGCCTGAATATCATCCATGAATTGATCAATGTGTACGACGCCAAGTCGTTCAACAGATTGATCACCTGTGTCAACATAATATTCCGGTGTAATCCTCAATACAACAACACCCGGTCTCCATTCGCATTCCCAAGGTATATCGTCGGCGAGCGATCCTCCGGCAAGCAAAAATACTATGCAAAGAACGACAATAAAAAACGTAAATTTCTTCATTACTTTATCCCAGTTAAAGTAAAAATCAAATTTTTAAATCTAACTTATTTTAAAAGTACTATCTGTCTTTCAATAGACTCTCTACCCGGTGTTGACAACCTGATAACATAACTCCCGGATGGCATATCAATAGCATTCCATACGACAGTGTTAAGACCTGCATTGCCAATTCCTTCACTAATCGTTCTTATCTCTCGTCCGGTTAAATCAAAAATAGATAGCAAATATTCACTACTAACGGGAAGCTGAAATTCTATCCTGACTTTCCCGTTGAAAGGATTCGGATAAGCCGAACAGATAGCATAACTGCTCGGCACTGGTAGGTATAAATCGTTTGGAACAGCATTATCATTAAGCGCAAACCAATCCAATATCAACCTGAAAACATCCTGACGTGTTGCAAACCATTGACCTGTTGATACTCCATCAAAAGCAAATCCGAGATACATTAGATAAGCCCCTGTTTCCGGGTGAATCCTGTAAACGCCACCGCAGCCGGAAGACCAGTCATGTTGTTCTCTGATTTTGTAATAGAAAAGACTGTCAGCATCTTCAACCGGAACAATAGAAGTTGGAGATAGTTTTCCAAGACCACTACCATCCGCTCCTTCAAGCACCATAGAATCTACCATCGCTACAGGAGTTTCCGGTAATCCATAAGCGATTCTGGCGCCTACTGAGTCCTCTTCATGATGCGCTCCGAACCAGGTTTCCAGCATTTCACGATTTGCTTCATCATCACCAATCCTGTTGCTTATAAGCCACATATCAGTACCACCTTCAAGCGCAGTCAACATTCTCTCACGTTCAGCATCGCCAGCAGGTTTATATGTATTCCCTGTGATCCAGATAATCAGAGGAAATTCTAACATCGCCTGTGAACCAATCTTATAGGGATTTGAAGTATCCCAAATCAACCAGCTATAACCTTCATCATCAAGCGAATTTGTGTAAAATGTATCAATTTCAGTTCCCCCATCACCATCAACCAACAATACATCAGCATGTCCAACCGGAATCTTAAATTCCTTTTCGATCTCAATCCCGACTGGCTGTGCATTAACAGTCAATGTGAATTTAATATTATGAGCTTCAACGTGTTCCGCAATTTCGACTATAAATGGATTATCTGCATTGGAGGTCTCTTCATCTGCATTAATGTTTTCAAGTTCTGCAAATTCGCTGATAATAGTTACAAGCGAATCATCGGATGAAATTGAAGCAGTAAGTGACTCAGTTTGAGTACCACCATCCCTGTTCATAATTGATGCAACAAGACTAATTGTCTCGCCAGATTCAAGATGATTATTACCATTATCATCATGCGTAATTTCAAGAACACCAACCGACAGTCTTGGAGCATCCCCATTTACTAATGATTGGAAAGCGTTAATTCTGCCTACCCCAAGTTGACCTTCAAATCTATCATTCAGAAAATCGATATTATCAGCGCCATCAAAGAGTAAATGCAAAACTTCCTCTCTTGAAAGATCTGGATAAGCGGCTCTAATCAATAGCGCAACTCCAGCCGCAAACGGACAAGCCATAGATGTGCCATTTTCACGGGAATAGCCACCGTTTCTGACGGTACTTAATACTTGTACACCGGGAGCTGAAATATCAACCCAGTTTCCATAAGTGGAAAAATCTGCTTTCACATCTTCATCATCAGTAGCAGCAACCGCCGTTATACTATCATAAGCAGCGGGATAATGTCTTTGGCTTGAACCTGTGTTTCCTGCTGCTGCAAAGACTACTACATCATTTTCTGCTGCATAGAAAATTACATCCTGTTCTTGATCACTACGCGCTCCTCCACCCCATGAATTGCTAATTACATCTGCTCCAGCCCGCACTGCATATTCAATCCCCTCATAACCATGTGTTATTGATGCTGCAGAACCTACACGAACCGCCATGATAGAGCAACTATAACCAACACTCGCGACGCCTTCACCGTTGTTGGTAACTGCCGATGCAATACCCGCACAATGAGAGCCATGCCACATGACGTCATCGGGATCATTATCATTTGATGGAAAATCCCATCCATAGAAGTCATCTACTTTACCGTTATTATCATCATCGTGATCATTTCTCTCGAAGTCACTTATTGAGCCGTTTCTATCTAAATCTTCACCAGGATTAATCCATGTATTAGCAGCAAGATCAGGATGATACCTCTCAACACCGGTATCGACTATTCCGATAACTACTCTACTATCCCCCGTCGTAATCCCATAAGCGAGATTTGCTTCGCATAAGTCTAATCCATACTGCTGATTACGCCGCGGATCATTCGGTGCAGGATCTATATGGTGAATATATTTAGGTTCTGAATAAACGACGCCTGTTAACCTCTCAAAATCGTTACAAACGCTTTTTACGGAAATCGATTCAGGAAAGTAGATTAAATAAATGGACGATAAATCTGTCCCATTCTTAACCGGCGGCAGACAAAATGGATAAGCTCGTTTGATGCTGTCGGCGCTTATGTCATCCATATAACTGTCAATGTGCTCAATTCCCAGCCGATTCACCGTTTCATTGCGGGTGTCAACGTACCATTCTGGCGACAGCTTAATATAGACTACTCCTGGAAAATACTCCCCATCACTCGGAAGTTCACCTGCAAAAGTCTGTATAGAAACTATGATTAAAACAAAAAGAAAAAAGAAAGCACGTAAGTAACTCGGCATGATGTTACTCCAAGTTAATGATCTATAACACGGCTCAAAAGTATTTTCGCATTCAAACAGCCTTACAAGTTGCCTTCCCCCCTACATAGTAGGGGGGAATAAAAGGGGGGTTTCCTTAGTCTAAATCAACTTTTAGTTTTGCTTATACGAAAATACTTTCAAGCACTGCTATAAATCTTTTTACTAAAATTAGCGCCTAATCTCTTAAACACTTATAAACTTCATATCCTTGCAAAACACTGCTATTATTTAACAAGAATGAGACGCTTCTCAATAGGTAAATACCCAGGCATTGAAAGCCTGAGAAAATACACCCCTGAAGGAATGTGTCCACCATTCCAAACCACTGTATTAATTCCTGCTTTACCAATTCCTTGCTTGGTAAAATCGACATCCCTGCCAGAGACATCGTGAATCGTCAATATATATCTACTTATGACTGGAAGTTGAAAATCAATTCTCACACTACTATTAAATGGGTTAGGATATGCAGCATTCAATTCAAATTTATCAGAAATAGCCTGGAAATGTTCTGGTGTAACATCGTTATATTCTGACTTGAACCACTCGTAAATCCGGTGAATAACTTCTGATCGCTGATCGTTACCATCTCCTGTCCCTTCAAAAGCAAATCCCATATAAACGGTCTTAGATTCGCTTCTCCGATCATACCTATAAACGGATGCAACACCACCATATTCTTCTGTAAAATCATCATAGTAAATAAGCAAACTGTCACCACCATTAACCGGAACTATTGATGAAGGTGAAATCGTACCGTATTCGGCAGCATCGTTGCCTTGCAGATTAAGGACAATGTCCTGAAGAAATCCATTATCGGGATGTCCCCTAACCTTAGAGTAGGTGAACATGACTGAATCTTCATCTTGTTCAGCGCCAAAATTGTCAATTAAAAATTGACCGTATGCATCTTCATCATCTATATGATTTCCAATAAGCAGGATATTAGAGCCTTCAGAAATTCCTGATTCTATCTGCCTTAATTCAAGATCATCAAGAGGTTCTTCAGCATTACCTGCTGCCCAAATTACCATTTCATAATCAGAAAGCACATCACCATCGGGCGGAAGATCCGATTCTGTATCCCAGTGAACCCAACCGAGATCGATATTTTCAATTGCCGAATAATAGTAGTTTTCAGCATTCTCTCCATCGTCATCATCAACAATCAGTACAGCAGGATGACCTATAATAAACTCATAATCCTCCGTGATGTTGATTTCACCGGGATTTGCAAATATTGAGACTTCTAACGATGTAGTATGAGGAATAGCATTCTCATCAACATCTATTACAAAAGGTTGGTCCAGATTTAAAAAGCTCTCGCCAGGTTCAAGATCAGGAAATCTCACATTTCCGTTTATAATTTGCAGTGATAAATCCGTGCTACTCAAATTTACTACGATTGAGTCTGCATTTATTGCATCAGGACTATTAGCGAGATTGACGGAAAGCTCAATCTGCTCTCCTGGATCAAAAGCGCCGTTATCGTTTCCATCACGAACAATTTCAACACTTATAATAGTAAGAATCGGTCTTCGACCTAACAGCATTGAGTTGTACGCATTTATGCGTCCGGCTCCAAGCTGCCCTCTATATCTGTCGTTAATTTCATCAATATTATCTGCGCCTTGCAGCAGACAATTTGCAGTTTCATCCACACTCATCCAATCGTAGGTTGACCGGATTAGAATAGCAACAGAAGCCACAAATGGACATGCCATTGAACTGCCACTCATCAACTGGTAACGGTCTCCCGGTCTGGCGCTAAGTATCTCATCGCCAGGCGCTGAAACGTCAACCCACTCACCATAACTTGAATAAGCAGCTTTACGATCATTCTCATTTGTTGCAGCGACAGCAATAACGTGTTCATAAGCGCCGGGGTATTGAGGATCATCCGTTCCAACATTACCGGCAGAAGCAATAACCATCGCATCATTTTCGTAGGCGTAATCTATCACATCTTGTGCCTGTTGGATGAATTGACTACTACCCCAGGAACAACTTATAACCTTAGCGCCTGCTCTAACTGCATACTCGATACCGGGAAAACCGTAAGAAATGGTTAGACCGGAGCCTGCCCGAATTGCTATAATACCACAGCTATAACCAACACTGGCGATACCGATCTCATTATTAGTTACTGCTGAAGCAATCCCTGCACAATGCGTTCCATGACCATGCCTGTCATCAGGATCGTTGTCATCACTTTCAAAATCCCAACCGTGAAAATCATCGACCATTCCGTTATTATCATCATCTCGATCATTACGTTCATTGTTATTAATCACGCCATCACCATTAAGATCTTCACCAGGATTAACCCAAAGATTTGCTTCAAGGTCTTCATGATCCAAATCTACACCATTGTCAACAATAGCTATCAAAAACGATGGGTCACCTGTGCCCAAATCATGTGCATCATTGGCGTCAACCAAATCCAAACCGTATTGATCATCTCGACGGGGATCATTATGTTCTAAATTAATATGACTGATATACCAAGGTTCCGCGTATTCGACTCCGTTCAACTTGTCTATGTCTTCAGCGATTAATAGAGGTGAATATGCTTCTGGAAAATAGATCGTGTAAATACGGGTTAAATCTGTTCCACCTGGCAATGGAGGCAAGCAATCTGGATAAGTTCTTTCAATTTTTGTTACCCCTGCTTGTTCAAGGAATTCATCAATATGCGAAAAACCTGTAATCCCTTTTCGAACATCATTCAAGTCAGGAACGAATTCGGATGAAAACTTGACTATCATCCTACCAGAAAGATATGATAAATCAGATGAACCGCTATCTGCCAGTAAATTGCAGGTAAATAACAATGATACAACAATTAAAACTATGGAACAAAACTTCATTAAAACCTCAAATCACGTAAGAAAACAAACGCCTAACGTTCTAAAATACAATATTTTTGGGTCATATACAACAAGTATTCAGTTTGTTGAACTTTGAATGATGCTTATAATTGTACGTCAGTATTTACATTAGATTTGATGTAACCGGCTGGTTTGAGTCCTATAGCTGATATGACCGTAATCAAACCAATTATTATGACCACAGCAAACAATGTTAAGTAGCCAAAACTATCAACCAGCAAGCCTGCCAATCCTGACGTTAATAATGTCACTGCAAGCGTGCTGTTAGTAAATCCGATATACATAGGGCGTTTATCTTCCGGCGCATGTTGGAGAATGTAGTTGTTACCACCGAGCATCATCCCGGATATAACACTTCCGGATGTGAAAAATGTCAGAGCATAGATTATTTCAGGAATTGAGAAAAAATATTGAGCAAATACGACAACGGGCGGAACAATTGTAAGTATTGAAATCAATCTCAATACAGCTCGATTATGACCTTTATCAGAAAGCATAGCCCAGATTACGTTGGTAGCCAATTCACCGGCATATCTTGAAGCCATAAATGCTCCAATCCAGAAGGGTGAAAGATCATATCTTTGCTGTGCAAAAAGAATATAGAAAGGCATTCCTGCATTCCAGAGCATTATCAGATGCCTGGTTGTGAAGTACCTGCGAAACGCTTTATCATCACGGAGCAAACTGAAACTCTTGGCAAGATATTCACTCAGACGAATATCTTGTTTATCCGGTATTGAAGGTTGCTCTCTCACCAAGCAGAACGCCGTAACACCTAAGGTGAAAATGACTGTCGATAAAGCAAACAACAGAGCAAAATTGGCTGGAAACGTCAGATTATCTAAAATTGGATTTATTACAAAGAAACCCGATGCTATGCCAAACATGGAACCAAGAAAAATACGCCAGCCAAAGAAACTACCTCGTCCCGGACGTCCTCCAACAGATGTTGTTGGCACCATCTTACCAACTACATCAAGAAATACCAGACCGGCAAGTCCTCCGGTTGTGGCATGAATTGAATAAAGGATGATGAAGAGTATTAATAGTAAATTTGGATGAGTAGAACCTAACAAAAGTGTTGAGAGTGCAACCAAGCCGAGCGCGAGCAACCTGATTATACTCATATTCCTATAGAAGGGAATCCTAAATTGTCTTCTGGCAACCAGTTTTGCGCCAAAAACCTGAGGCGTGAACCAACCGATCATGTGAAGCGAAGAGCCAATCCCTATCAACCAATTCCAATCTGTCAACATGGAAATAAAAAGCGGCATCACAGTTGAAGGATTTATCAGGGAAAAGGCGCTACGGAACAGTAATCCATTTATAATGCCAAGATAATAGGTGCGTTTGCTTTTACTTTCCTCTGTAATTACTTATCCTCAAGTTTGGACATATCTTATACCGCTTCAGCAACAAACAACGACTGCCAACCTGCATGAACAGGTTTTGGATGTAGAAGTCGCCAACCTGTTATTTGAAGCATTTTAACTATTTCATCATCATTTCTGATATTCACATCCGGTGAAAATAGTTTTCTTAATCTGTTCATTAACAATGGCGGTGAGCCGGTAAAAAGAATCTTTCCACCATCTGAAACCAAATTACGCCACTTAGAAAAAACTTCCTCTATGTCTGTTAAATACTCGGTCAATCCGAGCGCTACAATGCACTCAATAACGCAATCAGAAAAGGGAGGATTAATGGCGTTGGCAACTACTCTGTTTATATCAGGATTTTTAACAAAACCGGTTGAAATATCTAAACAAACCAGATTTTCCGGTCTTTTAACCAAATCCCAGAATCCTCCGTTTCCCGCTCCTATATCGATTGTCCAGCCTGAAACTGAAGACATATATTCATTCCAAAGTCTCGCCGCTGCCTTCCACTCAGATAATGCAATTACTTTACCAGGACCAGAAAGCCCACGAATTCTGTAGCGCTTGGCGCGTCGATCCCAGATTGATTTCATCATTTCTGACATTTAGTGCAAAAATATGTGCTTCGCTGACCAAGCACAATCTTTTCAATTGGTTTTCCACATATTCTGCATGGTTTACCGTTGCGAGCATACACTTTAAGGAATTCCTGAAACGCTCCGGATTTGCCGTTTGACAACTGGAAATCTCTGAATGTTGTGCCTCCGGCTTCTATTGCGGTTGACAGAACTGTCATTATTGCATTGTGAAGTCTTTTAATTTCTGGTTTTTCTAAGCTGTTTGAAGATATTAAAGGGTGAATACCAGCGGTGAACAGCACTTCAGAGGCGTAGATATTGCCAAGTCCTGCTATCAAATGCTGATCAAGAATGGCTTGTTTGACAGGCTGTTTTCGATTACCAAGAAGAGTACGTAACCCTTTGACAGTAAATTCCGAATCAAAAGGATCAATTCCCAATTCCTTCCATGGTGGTGAACCATCCTTTATAATCCAAATACCACCAAATGTTCTTATATCTCTATAGAGAAGTACTCCGTTATCAAGTTCAAACTCAATACGAATATGTGTTGGAGCTTCGGAAAGGTCGTTTTTCCAAAGGAAGGTTCCTGTCATGCGGAGATGGGAATACATCATTAAATCATTTTCCAGCTCAAAACAAATATATTTACCGCGCCTATATATATCTGTGAATTTTCGTCCGTTGATTGAATTTATATCACCACTACGAATAATACGCGGTAAATGAACAAGCGTCTTGTTAATAACATGTCCAACGATTTTTTCACGCAGCATTCTACAGATATTTTCAACTTCCGGTAGTTCAGGCATTCAATTTCCAATCTCATATCGACCGGGAACAGCGCCTCCGGTTAAGCCTTTGCAAATCCCAAGCCATAAGGCCGATATAGTGTTCTTTCGTCCCATCATAAGAAGTTTTATGCTGACAGCAATACCCCCAATCAGGCCACCGATAATCAAAGTTGGATATTCATAAAACTTTGCCCAGCGTTTCACAATAATTGCATTGCTTCTACCTCGATGAAAGGCTTTAAAAGATGACAGCTCTCCACCTGATGAAACAGAAACACGATGATAGCATCTTGCTTCCGGTATAGTCCAAAGCCTCCAACCAAGCCTATTCATTCTGATACTTAAATCAACGTCTTCAGAATAGATCCCCATCGAAGTATCAAAACCGCCAACCTGCTCAATACATTCTGCTTTAATCAGAAATGCGCAGCCTGTCAGATAATCGCATTTATTTCTTCTATGTTTGACTGAATCGAATTTCTCACGAATGTATTTATGCGCAATCTGCCCTTTCCATAAGGAAACTACCCCACCACCAAACCAGATCAAATCCCTATCACCATAATAAAATATATAAGGCGCTACTGCGCCAACACGAGGATGATCATTCAGAAACGACACCATCTCGGAAATTGCATCCTCAGCCAATGTTGCATCATTATTCAGAAACAGCACGAAGTCGGATTTGTCTTCTAAAGCTCTTTCAAGTCCTTGATTTGAGCCAATTGCAAATCCAGCATTTCTTTGGTTACGAATCAAGACGACATCAGGATAATGCTCCAAAACAGACTCTGAAGAGCCGTCTGAAGAGCCATTATCAACAACAATAACTTCCAAATTACGCCATTTTGTTGTATAGCAGGATTCTACAGCTTCAAGCAGTAATTTACGTCGATTCCAGTTGACAATCACAACAGCGACTTTGGTTATGAGTGACACTGCTTTCTAACCTCTTATCTCATGCATAAACCACATCAATTTACTCACATAACTATCCCAGCTCAGCTTGTTTCGCATACTTGCTATTCCTTGCGTTAAATCAGGATTGCCAAGAACAATAAAATGATGACGGATAGCAGCAGCTAATTCTTTTGGATCATTGGAATTGATTAAATAACCGCTCCTCCCATCATCAACCATTTCAGGCAGCCCACCTACATTAGTCACAACAACCGGTCTGCTACAACGCAATGCTATAGGTATAATGCCACTCTGTGTTGCTGATAGATAAGGCAGAGTCACCAGATCGGCAGCTCGAAACCAACTTGAGACCTCTTCGTTTGGAACATATTCATCAACTAACCTGACTAATCCTAAAGGCAACTTCTTGATCAATTTCACAATCGCATCACGACCGGAATATATCTCACCGACAATAAGTACTTTCAATCGCGGTAAATCAGCGATTAATGATAACGCTTTCAGTAAAATTTCTACACCTTTGTATTGTCTAATTAAGCCAAAATACAGGATTACTCGATCATCTTCACTAAGTCCAAGCTTCTCACGAGCAAGTGATTTTGGTTCATCTTCACCTGGAAATATGTCATAAACTGGATGGAAAAGGGTCACTGATCGACTACCCGGTAGAATATCCAGTAGTTCAGTCTTTTCCTGAGCAGCATGAACCACAAAACCATCCATTCTCATTAATCCCGATTTAACCATTTTTCGTCTGAAGCTACTTTGCTCATGAGGCGCAACATTATGACATATACAAATCTTTTTGATATTTTTGTTAAGGCTTCTTATTATGCCACGATACGCAGGAGCAAAAAACGGATGCCACCAGTGAAAAACAAGAGCTTCAACTCCCTTATGGCTGATAATTTTCCCTGCTCGACGCCAGGAAAGTGGAGATATTGAATCAACTATTCGTTCTGATGGAAATGAAAAACATTTGGAACTCTTATCAAGTTGTGTTTTTCCGGGGAAAAGCAGATTTGGATATAGACGGGAGAAGTTATAAAAATAACACTCCTGAGATTGGCTTAATTCCTGAGCGAGCCTGGTTGCGAAGTGGGAAATTCCACCCCGATATGGGAATCCCGGCGCTACGAAACCGAGTTTCATTCCTCTTCAGAGGATTCAATATCGGAATCTTCTCGCAAAGGAGGCAGTTGATTGCTTTCCTCTACTACCATTTCACCGAGCAATCCTAATGTGAAAAGTTGAACTCCGGCTACTACGCCAAGGACTCCTATCTGTAGCAATGGGCGGTTGCCTATCCAGCGACCATGAAACCAGCCTATAGAAAGATAAATAATTATCGCTAAACCGATTACAAGGCTTAACAAACCTATACTGCCAAACAGGTGGAGTGGTTTGCTAAGAAACTTCATCCGAAAGAGTAAGGTGATCAAGTCAAAGAAACCAGCTATAAAACGATATAGTCCAAATTTAGTCTTTCCATGCAGTCTTGGGTGATGTTTTACGGCAAGCTCACCGACGCGAAAACCTCTCATGTATGCTATTACTGGAATAAAACGATGCCTTTCGCCATACATTCTGATTTCTTTAACTACTTCATTCCTGTATATCTTTAAACCACAATTAAAATCATGTAAAGGAATGCCTGAGAGTAATGATGTCACTCCATTGAAAAGCTTTGAAGGAATGGTTTTTGTGATTGGATCGTGCCGTTTTTTCTTCCAGCCCGATATTAAGTCATAACCTTCATTTAATTTTTTTATTAGATTAGGAATTTCCGCTGGATCATCCTGAAGATCAGCATCCATCGTTACAACATATTTGCCGCTTGCCGCCTTGAAACCAACAGCCAATGCGGCTGATTTACCTTGATTCCTCCTCAGAGTAATCAATCTGACTCGCTTATCCTGCTCGCGTAATGTCTTTATAATGTCATTAGAGCTATCAGTGGAGCCATCATCAACAAAGATAAATTCACTGTTCTGGTAATTGTCTTTTACAGCCTGATCAATCTGGCTGTAAAGTTCCCGAAGCGATCCCTCTTCATTTAGAAAAGGAATGACAACTGAGAGAATAATTTCCTGATCAGTATCTAAAATGGTCATGATATGCCTGCTCTTGTCTTATCAAAGTTCGCTTTCACTTTTCTGTACTTAATGTATAACTCTAAATCATTCATTTTAATCTTTATTCTATCAGGGAAATAATCGCTTTTACTATCCGATTCAAAAGTCCGTATATAGCGCTTTTCACCGTTATTCCAAAGCTCCTCTCTAATCACTCTTAATGTTGAATAATCAAGCGAGACAACTAAGCTGTCTATCGTATCATTTCTATTGGACAATAGAGAAAGTGAACCCGAATCCCCATTATCACCTCCTGCTAATCTCCAAGCGGTATCACCATCAAACGGTAAAACAGGTAATAGCAGAGTCGTAATATATGACAGATTTGGAAAACTTGCTTCAACTTCAGGAATATCTATAGGTTCATTTTCTTTGGCATTCATTATAGTTCCATTTTGAGGAAGACTAATCTGAAAACCATCGTTAATTGATTTGATAACTGCAAGTTTTATTGATAAAGGACCAAATATTTCTACCTGCCATCCGTTTTGCAGAGAGTATAGTACGTTACCAGATAATCTATACCTTCCTTTTGAAGTAGTGAGAAAGAAATCGGTTTCTGCTTTAAATATTTTCAGACTTCTGCTACGTTCAGTAAGTCTTATTAATGCTGACTGTGGTGAGTCAACACTGATATTTTCAAATCGTGGGTAAGTAGAACAACCTGAAAGTATAAAAACAAAAACTGATAACAATCTAACGAGCGAGACGTGCGTATTCTTCATTTTCAGGATCAAGTTCCGCCGCCTGCTGCCAAGCTTTCCTCGCCTTTTTTTCGTTGTTAAGCGCTTTATAAATATAGCCAAGATGCTCGTAGAGTTCGGCTGAATCAGGCGTCATCTTCATAGCAATTTTGATCTCTGACAAAGCTTCCTCATACCTGCCAATTCTGTAGTAAAGCCAGGCGCGTGTATCAATATAGGATGCGGAATTTGGTTCAAGCTCAAGCGCTTTATTAACCATCTTCAGCGCATCCTCAATGCGGTGGTTTTGCTCAGAGAGCATGTAAGCATAGTTATTCAGTACTGTTGCATTTTCCGGATCAATAGACAACGCCTTCTCATAAGCTGCAGCTCCTTCATACCATTCGTGCAGCTCATGGTGCAAGTAACCCTTTGTTAGAAAAGGAGAGAGCCTGGTGCTGTCAATTTCTATTGACTTTTCAGTTGCTGCCAAGGCTTCAGGAATTTGCCCTTCATGCTCAAACACTCCAGCGCGAATATCATAAAGCTGTGGTAAATCACCAAACCTGTTGATTGCATCTTCAGATGTTTTAAGAATCAGATCAGAATCTTCCTGCTCACTTAAAGCGAGTAGTAGATTGAACCAGTATTTAATATTTGTACTATCATATCCAACTGCAATTCTGAAATATTCTTCTGCTGTAATCCAATCCTCTCTGCTTACAGCAAACCCACCTAATACAAAGTATATATCATGTCTTGTTGTATCAAGCTCGATTATATGCTTCAAGTTTGCCTCTGCCGAATCAATATCCCGCAATGTTAAATATATAATGCTTATCTTCTGATAGACTTCTGGATCCGGTTCAAATCTTGACAAATATTCATCATAAGAGCTAAGAGCTTCATCGTATCTATAGCTTGTTTGTAATAATGCAGCCAGTTTTAAAAGCTCCATCCTTTCTAAATGTCGTGCAGATTTAATATCCAGATAGCAGTCGGCAGCATCACTGCGTCTTTCAAAACGCAGATAATAATCTGCAAGATACTTCAGTAATTCATCATCTTTGACGCCAATCTTCCAGCCCTCTTCGAGAACAAGCATAGCTTCACGCTGTCCTCCAAGCTGATTATAGATGCGCGCCAAAGCTACCCTGACAGCAGATGAATACTTGTCGTTTAAAAGAGCAAAATTATATTCAGCAAGCGCTTGTAAATAATCTCCTGTCTCCTCATAAACTGTAGCATTTAAATAATGATCAAGCGCTGCCTCGTGCGACAGCGAATCATTCATCTGATCAATAACTTCAGGCAATGTTGTTACTTCTGTCTGTTTAGCGGTACAGCCATAGAAAAACAACAGTATAACAAACACTGAAAATCGTAATATATGTGAATGTTTAATCAGTTTCTTAAATCCTCTTTCTTAGTCACTAAATATTTTAAGTATATCATTATAGGACACAACAACCAATAGCAAAATAATCGCTGCAAATCCAATACGCATTAGATTAATCTTAAACTTCTCAGGTATCGGACGTCTGATCACGGCTTCGATCAGGATAAACAAAAGGTGCCCTCCATCGAGCATCGGAATTGGGAGAATATTCATAAAGGCAATAGCAGCGCTTATCATCGCTATAAAGCCAAGGAAAGTGAGTAATCCCGAACGAGCTGTCTCACCGGACATTTTCGCAATACCAATCGGACCCGCGATCTCTTTAACGCTAACTTTTCTGCTGATGATAGCAACTAAAGATTTGAAACTAAGATCCATGATGAAACCAACCTGTCTGGCGCCGTAATAAGCAGCCTTAATCGGTCCTACCGGTTCACTTATGAAAGTACCAACAACTCCGATCTTCCCTACTGTATCGGTATCCATAGTTGACAGATTAAGTTCCGGTGTGGGCGCTGGGATTATTTCAGTAGTCATAAGGCTGTCTTCACGCCACCAACTAATCGAGATCGGCAATCCCGCATAGCCTCGTACCTCTTCGGTCATCTCCTGCCAGTCAGCGATCTCTTTTCCGTTGATGTTAACAATCCTGTCACCAGGCGCTATTCCTGCATCCGCAGCCGGATAATCAGGACTAACCATTGTAACCGTCGTTCCTGATAGACTGCCTACGCCCTGATGCCAGGTTAAACCACTGTAAATCACCCATGCCAGCAGTAAGTTCATTATAACACCGGCAGTTATAATAAACACCTTGCGAATAAGAGACTGCTTCATAAAACCACGCGGATCGTCAGGATCATACTTCTCATCAAAGGATTCATCTATCATACCAGACATCTTAACATAGCCACCCAATGGTACCCACGCCAGTTGATATTCAGTTTCACCGATCTTTTTACTAATCATCTTAGGTGGAAAACCAAGTGAAAACTCCTCGACGCGTACACCACAGATCTTTGCTGCCAGAAAATGACCTAACTCGTGTATAAAAATAATTATACCGATTACAATTATGAAAGATACTAATGTTGTAATCATTTATTTCCTATGTTTGTACTTCTGTATTGCGAGCTGTCGATTATGTTTTGTATCTCGGTTTTCAGCAGCTCGTTTTGATCAACATCATAAAGACTGTTTTACTCAAATACCCTTAAATTGTTCCGTAACGAATCGCCTCGCCCAACTATCAGCTTCTATCACCTGCTCAATATCTTCTGCCTTTGACGCAATATGAGCATTCAAAGCCATGTCAACCAGTCTGGAAATATCACCAAACTTAATTCTACCATCGAGAAACAGTTCGACTGCCGCTTCATCCGCTCCATTAAGAACTGCTGTTGCCATACCCCTTGTCCTAAGCGCTTTAAATGCCAAATAAAGACAAGGATAGCGTTGTTCTTCGACCATACTAAATTCTATAGCAGGCCAGTTAATCGGATCGTCATCATGAGGTTTATACGACAGCCTTCCCGGATAACCCAACGCATAAGCAATCGGATGACGCATATCGGGAGTTCCTAACTGCGCTTTAAATGAACCGTCAACAAACTCAACCATTGAATGTACAATCGAAACCGGATGTATGCGAACATCAATCTTATCTTCAGTAATTCCAAAAAGATGATAAGCTTCAATAACCTCAAGTCCTTTATTCATCAAAGTAGCTGAATCTATCGTAATCTTCCTGCCCATCTTCCAAGTCGGGTGCTTAAGCGCTTGTGCAACATTTGCATTCTTAATTTCGTCAATCGGTGTTTCACGAAACGGACCACCAGATGCGGTTAATATCAATCTTGCTACATCGTCAACATTCTCACCTCTCAGACACTGCCAGATAGCGCTATGTTCGGAATCTATAGGCAGAATCTTAGCGCCGGTCACACGAGATATTTTATTAAGAATTTCACCGGCAAGAACCAGCGATTCCTTATTTGCGAGCGCTAAAGTGATCCCTCGTTTTAAAGCATGATAACTCGGCAGTAATCCTGCAACGCCAACTAATCCGTTCACACAAATATTATAATCAGCTTGCTCGGCTGCGCCACTTGCAGCGTCATCACCGACTTCAATCCGAATATCACTTCCACCAAGCTTATCCTTAAGGATTTTATACCCGTTATAATCAGCAATTGTTACAATATCCGGTTTCCATTTCAATGCTAAATCGGCTAACTCATCAGCCTTTTTCCCTGCCGAAAGAACAGCTACTTTGTATCCCCCAATATGCTCTATCACATCCAATGTTTGTCTTCCGATAGAACCTGTGGCTCCAAAGAGAGCAAGTCTTTTTTCAGAATTCAAGTTAGAATTTTCTTTCGATTTCTTTTAAGGACGACTTAAGTTATGATTATCATCAGGCGCTGTATCTATTGATGCAATTTCGAAATTTGCTCGCGCGTCGTGTATTGCTTTAACCTCAACTTCCAACCAATTAGCATTTGTAATCTCTAAACTCATTACATCAACAATAGATAACTTTAACATCTCAATCAGTTTATAAAGTCCGGGTAAGTCTTCCGACAGTGTATCAAGTGAGCAGGCTTCATTTCTTAGATTACTTTTTATATCTGATACTGCATTCTCGGATAGTTCTACAACTTCAACAATGTCCGCAGGATCACCCGTTAATTGTATCGATCCATGTTGAAGAAGACTATCACGATAAACATGTTGAGCAGCAGCAGCTACTTTTTTTCCCTTAACGCTGACTTCGCCTCTTACCCTGGCGTCGAGGCACAAACCGGTTTTATAATTTGTTTTACGCTTGGGAGTCAGTTTTGTTATATCGGTTTCAATACCTAACTTTTCCATTGTAGTACTAATTGCAGAGCTGATATTATTATACAACCAGTGCAGCCTGCTAAATTTATCATGGGCTGATTTAAGTATTAAAGAGTAACTCAAATCTTTTCGATGCAGCAATGCTCTCCCGCCGGTAGAACGAAAAACCACATCCCATCCGCGTTTCCTGCACTCAGGAATGTTCACTATATCGGATTTCTGATGGCATCCAAGCGAAATTGCAGTTGGTTCCCAAGTGTAGAATCGCAATACTGCATCGTATTCTTTATCAATGATCGTACGGGCGAGATAATCATCCGCAGCCATGTGAAACCAACCAGGATGACTATAATCGACAATATACCGTGTCCTTAGCATTTAACCTTTGAAAATGCCTCTTTCACTGCTTTCAATAAACTCTACAATTTCTTTAATCTCACTTGTTTGTTCCATCTCGGATTTGATGGTTTCTAATGCCTGTTTAATATTCATAGGTGATCGATAAATATAATTGTATGCACGTTTTATGTTTGTTATAACTTCTGTGGTAAAACCTTTACGTTTTAACCCTACGGAATTTGGTCCGTAGTATCGAAGAGGCGCTCCATTGGCAAGTATAAAAGGCGGTACGTCCATAGGTATTCTTGAGCCGCCGCCGATGTAGGCATATTGACCTATGTGCGTGAATTGGTGAATAAGTACTAATCCACTAACTCCGACGTCGTTAGCAATTGTTACATGTCCTGCCATAGTGACGCCATTTGCAAGTATAACATTATCGCCGATATGACAGTCATGGGCAACATGCGCATACGCCATTAAAAGGCAATTTGAACCAACTGATGTTACGCCGCCACCACCAGATGTGCCCCTGTTTAATGTGCAGTATTCTCTTATTACAGTTCCACTACCAATTTCAAGAGCTGATTGTTCACCCTCAAACTTCAGATCCTGTGGTATTGTACCAAGAATTGCCCCATTGAAAACTTTGCAATCCTCTGCAAGGATAACTCCTGATGAAATCTGAACATGAGCGCCAATATTGCAATTATCACCAATCTTTGCATTATCTTCAATTATGCTAAATGGTCCAATTTGGATATTTTCGCCGAGTTCTACGTTATCACTAACTAAAGCGGTTTTATGTATATTCAAGTTCAATTACAATTTCCTCTTGCCAAATGTGTATCGATTTTGATGTTTAACGTTATGAATAATGATTGCTTCACTGAGTTGAGACGAAATATTACTGTAAATTACTACAGTTTCTATTTGTTGTATATCAAAAGACGCTGGTTCCATTTTAATTACTTTAGCTTCTTGTTCAATTACACTGACTTCACCTGAAAGGTTAAAAGTCAATGTGATTACTGTTCCAGGATAAATACCGGCAACATCTGATTTTGATGCAATAAATTTCAATCCACCACCAGAAACATCTTTAATTATTCCATGTTTGTTTTCAGTCTTTGCTTTCTCTGAAGTATTTTTCTGACTAAAAACCAATTTCGTTGGAATGTTTAATCTTAGCCATTTTCTACGTAATTTATGTCTTATTCTATCAATATGCTTTGGATGTTCAATCTGGATCACTGGCATGGAACCTAAGCGTCCTTCACTAATAATTAAAGACGAAAAACGATACTTAACCATCCCACGCCGATATTCTATCCCTATTCTTTCACCAGGCTCTACATTAAATACACCTCTATCCATAATAGGACGATCGATGAATATGCCTTCCGTAGTGATATCTTCAACTCTCACTAAAAATATAGACACGTCATCACCAGAAGAAACACGAAATTCCACCTGTTCACGAATCTGTAACAATTCCGGCATATCAACAATCTTCAATCTGCTATCCTCAAGCTATGAAATGTTCATACAATTTTAATGCTTCTTCACGCGCTCTCTCTCCGAAATCTCTCTCAGAGGATGCGTAAATAATACTGCGAGAAGCATTTACAAATGCTGCAGATGCGTAATCAGCTAATTCTAATTTAAGCGCATCTATATCGCCCCCCTGCGCCCCAATACCTGGTATAAGCAACGGCATATCAACGGCAGTTTCAAGTATCTTATTCCAGTACTGGGTTTTTGTTGCTCCAACAACTAAACCGACATTGCCTAGTCTGTTTAGCCTCCTTGCTAACCTGACTACATGAATATACAATGGCTCACCTTCGCAAACGAGGCTTTGAAGATCAGATCCACCCGGATTAGTCGTCAACGTCAGAATAAAGATTCCCTTTTCTGGATTCTTTAAAAATGGTTCTATTGAATCAGCGCCAAGATAGGCGTTTACCGTTGCAGCGTCAAAGGAGAGTTTATCAAAAATCGACGTTGAATAAGCTGCTGCTGTTGAACCTATATCTCCTCTTTTGCCATCAGCGATCACAATACAATCATCGGGTACTAATGATACAACTTGTTTTAACTGATCCCAACCTTTTGAGCCAAAAACTTCAAAAAAAGCAAGATTCGGTTTATAGGAAACAGCAATATCTTTGGTTTTGTCGATTATCTCACCACAAAACTCAACCAAAGGTTGTTCCGATGTCCGAATATGCTCAGGAAGTTTTTCCCAGACTGGATCAAGCCCAATACAGAGGTTTATTTTTTTATAACTTTTTACTTTTTGAGCAAAATTCATAAAAACCTGTTGTTAACGATGTTTAACAAAAATGTGCTTTATATCTATTTCTTGTATTAACAAACAGATAATTCTATTAGAAGAACTCTGAAGAACAATTTCTTCTTTTCATTTCTGTTTATTATTGACACAACTACAAAATTTAGTATAACCTTAATATTTTATTAAATTTACAGCTAAAAATCAACTGATAATGGTAAATATTTATAAGTACTTTATGTTTGCATGTTCTGATTAAAAGACCTGCTTGATTTTAGCTTGTGATTTCTTTATACTGAATGCATTATGATAGATCATAAATCTTCATTTAACAAGTAAAAGAAAGTTAGAATACAAACAATGGAAAATAACGATAATAAAGGCTACCGTGGCGCAGCTTTATCCATTTTAAATAAATTTGATGTAAGCGTCTGGAATGACGTTGAAATAGAGACAACGGATGGAGTTTTCTCAGGGATAGTCTTACCAAGAAGTGAAACAGCCGATGACCGGCATATCGTACTTAAACTCATTACCGGCTATAACATCGGCATTGAAGTTGATACAATACAAGGTTTTACATCATACGGTTCAAAAGAAGCTCATTACAAGATTCCGGAAAAGGAATTCCCGTATGATCCGATCAAACCAAATGTCGTACTTCTCGGGACAGGAGGCACTATTGCTAGCAGACTTGACTACCGTACAGGCGCTGTAATACCTGCATTTTCACCTGGTGAATTATATGGCGCTGTTCCGGAGCTTGCTGATGTTTGCAATCTAAAAACAATTAAACTCTATGGCGTTTTCAGTGAAAATATAACACCCGAACACTGGGCTGGAACTGCTAAGGCTATTAAACGCGAAGTTGAAAATGGCGCTCAAGGTATAGTTATCGGTCACGGCACCGATACCATGCACTATACCGCAGCAGCATTATCATTTATGATTCGCCAGACGCCTGTTCCAATTGTAATGGTTGGATCGCAACGCTCCTCAGACAGACCGTCATCTGATGCAGCATTGAATTTGATAAATGCGACATGGACTGCCGGATATTCGGACATAGCTGAAGTTCTGGTTTGTATGTTTGGACCGACCTCTGACGAATATGCTCTGTTACATCGCGGAACCAGAGTTCGAAAGATGCACTCCAGTTACCGTTCAACTTTTCGGACTATCGGAGACACACCGGTCGCAAGGCTTGCTAATGGTGAAATTCACATGATTAAAAATGACTTGCGTAAAAGATGCCCTAAAACTCCTCTGGAGATAGACACGGTTTTCGATGATAGAATCGCTATCGTATATTACTATCCTAACATGAAACCGGATATTATCGACTCACTCGTAGATAATGGCTATAAAGGAATCGTGATAGCTGGCACTGGGCTTGGTCATGTTAATAAACCGCTTTATCCTTCATTGAAACGAGCAATAAAAGAAGGTGTTCATATATACATGACGGTTGAAACTCTCTGGGGTTATGTCCAGATGTATGTTTATGATACTGGTCGTGATATTATGGAGTTAGGTGTTGTGCCCGGCGCTAATATGCTGCCCGAAGTCGCCTACGTTAAACTTGGCTGGGTATTAGGACACACTCACGATCGAGAGAAAGTTGCGGAAATGATGCTCACACCCTATGCAGGTGAAATAACAGAACGAGAAGCTGTGGACGGATACCTTATCATGCAGGGTGGACTGCCTGAAATGGAAAAATTCCTTAAAGAGGTTCACGTCTGAACCAAAAATCCTTTAAGCATGAGGTTATTCAATAATGAACAACTCAATAATACATGAACCACACATGAACAAATATCCGGAAACCGGCACAAAGGAAATGAGACATAAGATCGGAGAAGAACTAAGATCTGCAAGGAAATATATGCAGCTTAGTATCGAACAGGTTTCAATTAAAACCAAGATTAATCCACGCTTTATCGACAGTATCGAGGAGGGAGACTGGTCATTTCTGCCATCAACTTATATAATGGCATTTATAAAATCTCTTTCGGCAACAGTCGGACTGCAATCTAAGATCATTGATCAGTATCTTGAAGAAATGAACAGTAAGAATCTCTCGAATATTGTATCGGAAAATTCAGTAGGTGAGACTGTTCAGAGTAATGGTTATGCTATTAGTGGTTTCACAACATGGATTGAGAAAAACAGGTCTATGGTTTTTTTCGGCGCAGTTGCTGTGGTTATAGTAGCGCTTATCATTTTATACCTAACCGTTCCGGATAGATCCTCAAACCGTTTCCTTAAACAAAACGATTCTATAGCTGAAAAAGCGCCGGAAACAAAATCCGAACCGGTAATCTCGCATCTCAAGACAGACACTACTAAAACCACACCTGAAATGGTTGTTGACAAAGCAATTCCTTTAGTACCTACTAATGATAGCGCTACTTATTCTCTGTTTATATACGCTGAAGACACTTGCTATGTCAAAGTTGAGCAAACTGACAGCCTCTTATATGAACGTACACTCTGGCCCAGAAATAAAGTGGAAGTCAATCCATCCGAAGAAATTAAAATTTCATTAGGGAATGCACCGGGAGCTTTGCTTATCCTTGAAGGGGATACGCTTGAACGTTTCTCAGAAGGGCGCAGAGTCAGAGTCTGCAGGATTGATGAAAATGGATTTGTCAGGTAATTTTGATAATAGCAAACAAATCAACAATTTAGTATTTAAGACATTAAAGGAGTAAGAAATACACACAAAAGAAACAGAAGACCTTAATCATGTAATGCAAGCTCGTCTTGATAAACTTAATAAGATTAAGGAATTGAATATTGATCCTTTTCCGCACAGTTGCGAACGAACGCATAATACCGGTGAGGTTTTAACAGATTTTGATAGTCTTAAAGAAAATGAAATAACTATAAACTTGACCGGCAGATTAGTCTCTCTGCGACTGATGGGTAAAGCGGCATTCGCTCACCTACAGGATGAAGATTCAAAATTACAGATTTACATCAAACGTGATATTATCGGACAGGAAACCTGGCAGCTTTTCAAACTGCTTGATATTGGTGATATTATTGGCGTATCTGGCAAGCTTTTCATAACACGCACGGAAGAGCGCACACTTGAGGTTTCCGCTTTATCGTTGCTTTCAAAAAACCTGCGACCATTACCATCCACTAAGGAGAAAGACGGGCAAAGGTGGCATGAATGGTCTGATAAGGATGAAAAATACCGTAACCGCTCGGTTGATCTTATAGTAAATCCTGACAGCCGCGAAGTGTTCTGGAAGCGAAGTCTTATTATCAGTGAAATTCGCAGGTTTCTTGACGAGCAGATGGGATTTATTGAAGTGGAGACTCCGGTGTTGCAACCGCTATATGGTGGCGCTACAGCTCGTCCTTTCGTCACTCATCATCAGGCGCTTGATCGCCAATTATATTTGAGAATCGCCGACGAACTATATTTGAAACGTCTCATTACAGGTGGTTTTAACCGTGTTTACGAGATTGCCAAGGATTTCCGCAACGAGGGTCTGGATAGATTCCATTCACCTGAATTCACTATGCTTGAATGCTATGCTGCTTACGAAGATTACAAATTCTGCATGAAACTGCTTGAGGATTTGCTGCCACAGCTTGCTGTAAGCATTCACGGTTCAACCTCGCTCAAATGGGCAGGACACGATATTAACCTGTCTGCGCCTTATAAGCGTGTAACGATGGTTGAACTTGCACGTGAGAAGACAGAGATTGAGATCGTTAATCGAGATCGCGACGAACTCGCTGGTGAATTAAAGCAACTTGGCATAGCCATCGAACCTGAATGGGGAACCGGTAAGCTGATTGATGAACTGTTCTCAGAAAAGATCGAACCGGAACTGATCCAACCCACTTTTGTAATTGATTATCCTGTAGAATTATCTCCACTTGCTAAAAAGCATCGTAAAACAGATGGTTTGGTTGAAAGATTTGAACTGTTTATTGGTGGACATGAGTTTGCAAATTCGTTTACCGAACTTAATGATCCTATTGAGCAAAGACTAAGGCTTGAGGAACAAGCAAGACTGCGTGCAGCCGGTGACGAAGAAGCGTCTCCTGTTGATGAAGCTTTCCTGCAATCGCTGGAGATTGGTATGCCTCCAACTACAGGATTGGGAGTCGGTGTAGATCGCCTTGTAATGCTGTTAACAGGCTGTGATTCTATTCGGGATGTGATCCTCTTCCCCACTCTGCGTGATAAGCATCAGGACAAACCGCCTCAATGAATTACGAGTTCTTCATAGCCAACCGCTACCTGCGGTCAAAACGTCGGTCGGGATTTATTTCGCTTATAACCTATATATCTGCAGGTGGGATAATGATCGGCGTTGCTGCATTAGTAATAGTAATGTCGGTAATGAACGGATTTGAGAGCGAAGTCAGGGATAGAATAATCGGTCAGGACGCTCATCTGAAAGTCACTCTTTTCCATGAAGAGCCGATGAAAGACTGGCGTCAGACAATGGACAAACTTAAAGAACTACCTCATGTAGAAGGCTTGTCGCCATACATTGACGGAAAAGGCATGCTGCGTCGCGGCAGATCGATTGAAGGCTCTATTATTAAAGGAATCGACGAAAAAACAGTTGGGCAGGTTGGTGAACTGCCGGAGAAGATCATTGCGGGTGGACTATTTCTTAAACCGCGACCTAAACCTAAATCAAGTTTTATAGATTCTGTAAGCGAAAGCTGGCAGGCAAATTCGGGTAACTTACCTGTTTCAAAACCCAAAGGCAAACCGATTGCTGGTATCATCCTTGGGCGTCAGATTTCTTTCCGCCTCGGTGTGACAATCGGCGACACGCTTATTGCAGTGAGTCCGCTTGGCATGACGAGTATGCTCTCGACGCCAAGCATGGCGAAGTTCATTGTAACCGGAGTGTTTGAAACAGGAATTTACGAGTATGATGATGCTTACAGCTTCATTTCAATCGAATCCGCACAGGAACTATTCGAGCTTGGCAGCGCTGTTTCCGGTATCGAGATGAAGCTTGATAAACTTGAGAACGCTGTCAAGTTGCAAGGGATAATCGAAGATGAACTCGGCTACCCATATTTCCCGCGCACCTGGTTTGACATGCACAAGACACTTTTCACCTGGATGAGGTTGGAAAAATGGCTGTACCTGATTTTACTTTCACTGATTATCATGGTTGCTGCTTTTAATATTGTATCAAGTCAGATAATGATGGTACTTGAGAAACGGCGTGAGATTGGTATTATGAAAGCAATCGGCGCTACTCGTGAAGGCATCATGCGGATTTTTCTGTACGAAGGAATTATAATAGGCACTGTTGGTACTGCAGCGGGAATTTTACTCGGATATATCGTTTGCTGGGCGCAACAGACTTACAAATTCTTTTCACTGCCTGGTGATGTATATCTCTTAACATATTTCCCGGTTCGTATGCAGCTTTTCGACTTTATCATCATAGCAGTAGTTTCAATGTTGTTGACAATTTTAGCAACAATCTATCCGGCAAGACAGGCAGGAAGCCTGGATCCGGTTGATGCAATTAGATATGAGTAGCATGATCCAATAGAGTGTTGTCATGTGTCCTCGATATCTTTGAATATTCAGAAACGAAGCCCGTCATCCCCGCGCAGGCGGGGATCCAGACAAGGTATGTACTTAATAATGCCCATGTTATGGATTCCAGTTTTCACCAGAATGACACATTTTTAGGCATTAACAATGAATAATTCGAAGAACTCGTTGAAACGTGAACTCTAAACCTTCACATTTTAACAAACACTTATGAAACAACTTTTTACATTACTACTTTTACTTAGCTTTAATACAACCTTCGCAGCCTATCGTTCACCCGCCTGGTCGGAAAACGGCATGGCAGCGACTCCACACCCGGAAGCAACGAATGCAGCCATTGAGATGCTCGAAGCCGGTGGAAACGCAATTGATGCTGCCGTAGCCGCAGCGTTTGCTTTATCTGTCGTTGAGCAGTATCACAGCGGTCTTGGTGGTGGTGAATTTGCAGTATTCAGAATCGCCCGAACAGGTAAAATCTATGCTCTGGACGCCAGAGAATGCGCCCCATCTAAAGCAACTGCTGATATGCTCGACAATGTTGAAGAATCATGGCAGGGAGGGCTTGCAGTTGGCATCCCCGGCAGCGTCAAAGGCAGAGTTGAACTTGTGGAGAAGTACGGAAAGCTGTCTCTTAAAGAAGTCATTGAACCTGCTATAAAACTGGCTGAAGACGGATTTGAGATTGACAGGATTCTCGCCGACAGGATCAAAGGCAAGCAGGATCAGTTTGCTGAGAATGAAGCTATAACCAAAGTATTTTTCAGAAAAGGAAGCCCCCTGCAACAAGGAGAAATTCTCAAACAACCTGCCTTAGCCAAAACCCTAAAGACAATAGCCAAAGACAATGGAAAATCATTCTACAATGGTGAGCAAGCAGAGCAAATTGTAAAAGCCTGCCATGGTGGAGATGGCATAATAACACTTGAAGATATGTCATATTATAAAAATATTTGGCGTGATCCGATCAGGTTTGAATATAGAGGTTATGAGATTTATTCAATGCCTCCTCCCTCCTCCGGTGGAGTTTGCCTTGCACAAATTTTAAATATACTTTCAGGTTTTCCGATGAATTATGTTGAGCAGGGCAGCGCGGAATCGTATCATCTGATGGCGTCTGCTTTCGAGGCGTCTTTTGCGGATAGGTCAAAGTGGCTCGGTGATCCGGATTTCAACGTTATTCCGATTAATGAAATGATCTCACCTGCTTATACTGATGAATTACGTGAAAACATAGACCGTCATTATCGCATTCCTATTGAGAAAGCAGGAGACCCCTGGACTATTGATACTCAGCAAAACACCAGTCACCTATCCGTTATCGACAAAGAAGGAAATATGTGTTCTATAACGACATCAGTGAATTCGGCATTCGGCTCTTGTGTTTTCGTGCCTGAAATGGGTATATTCCTCAATAGTACTATGGATGATTTTTCCAAATCTGATGACGAACCGAACAAATACGACCTCGTCGGCGGAAACGTTAATTCCATTGAACCCGGAAAAAGACCACTTTCAAGCATGTCTCCAACGATAGTGCTTAAAGATGACGAACCTTGCATGGCAATAGGCAGTGTGGGCGGTCCGAGGATAATCACTTCTGTCGCTCAGATTTTAATCAACGTAATAGATTATGATATGGATATTCAAAGCTCTATTGATGCACCTCGTATTCACATGCAATGGAAACCTGATAAACTTTATATCGAAAAAGACGTATCACCGGATGTTATGAATTTGCTAAGAAATCAAGGATGGAATGTTGTTGAAGATGGCAGATGGTCGATCAGTCAGGGTGTTATGTTAAAAGATGAAAACTATTATGGCGCTGGCGACGCCAGAGGTGTCGGTGACGCAAAAGGCATTAAATAAAATCAGCAGTTAGAGTTTAATTGCAGTAAAACATGCAAAATAGAGGAATTTTACTTTGGAAGAAAACAAACATTATAAAGTTGTGATTATCGGTTCCGGCCCAGCAGGACTAACCGCAGCAATCTACACGGCAAGAGCAGACCTGAAACCACTCGTTATCGAGGGTGTTCAACCAGGAGGTCAGCCAACGATTACCTCTGAGATCGAGAATTATCCTGGCTTCCCTGACGGTATTCTGGGACCACAAATCATGGATAATTTTCGCTTACAGGCAGAAAAGTTCGGTACAACTTACATTACTGATGCTGTTTCAAAAGTCGATCTGAAGCAGCGACCCTTTAGAATAACCATAGGCAGAAAAGAGATTACATCAGATACCATTATTATCTCGACTGGCGCATCAGCAAGATTGCTTGGATTGGAATCAGAAAGCAGACTGATGGGTCACGGCGTCTCAGCTTGTGCAACATGCGATGGCTGGTTCTTTCGTGATAAAGAGATAATTGTTGTTGGAGGCGGTGATTCAGCCTGCGAAGAAGCTGTTTACCTTACGAAGTTTGCCTCTAAAGTCACTTTAATCCATAGACGCGATGAACTAAGAGCTTCAAAGATCATGCAACGACGCGCCATGAATCATCCAAAAATTGAGATTCTCTGGAATCATGTCCCTATTGAGTTTATAGCCTCCGAAACTGGTGGACTCGACAGCGTTAGATTAAAGAATACACAAACAGGTGAAATTCATTTTCTCAAATGTCAGGGCGCTTTCATCGCAATAGGACATCAACCAAATACCGAGCTTTTCACGAATTCACTTGAACTTGATAAAAACAACTATATCGTTACGCAGCCTGGCACAACAAAAACCGCAATTCCCGGTGTTTTCGCATGTGGAGATGTCCAGGACAGCATATACCAACAAATGGTCACTGCCGCAGGCAGTGGAGCTATGGCTGCAATTGACACAGAAAGATTCCTAACTGAAGAGGAAGAATAACATGCCTTTTAGAAAACTATATTTGATTAAGACGTTTTTTATAGTATTTACCCTATTTCTGCTGAATGGTTGTGGAAATGAAAACTATAAAACCGGTCTCTACTGGCTGAATAAAGAAAATAATCCGACGATGGCTGCCCGTTATTTTCAGAAATCCATTCTCGATAATCCCGATAATTGGAAAGCGCATCAAGCACTACTAAATGCAATGTCGCAGCTCGACGATCTAACCGGATATGAAAAGCAGTTAGTGGAAACATTCAACAGATTTCCAAATAAAACCAAAGATGATATCGTTTACAACGCTTCAGTAAGAGCAATCGGTGAAGAGAAATATAACCGTATTATAGGTCCGGTTGAGCAAATCAAATTGGGACGTGAACTCGGAAAAAAGGGCGATCAGCCGGAAATCTTAGCCCGTATCACCATGTCATCCTGCCGGATGCAGGACACACTTGCAGCTATTGATTACTTCAAGCGGCTCCTTCTTGTTTCCAGTGAAACGGATGTACTTGACAGCGTAAGCCAGGAGCTTGGTTATTTAATTGGTCCATCCGGTGTTAAATGGCTTGAGTACGAAGTCCAAATTGCAAAAAATCCGGACAATGTCGAAGCGCGCCTTGCTCAGATTACTGCCGGTCTCGTTGTAGGTGATTCTGCTGGTATTCGCAAAAAACTTAGCGAACTTATACAACAAGTTTCGGATCTCACGGAAAAACACAACTTATCAAAGCAATTTGGTTTGATTACAGGTATTGATCCCTTCCAGTCAAAACGTCTCGTTAAAGGCTGGGATGCTTCTTTTGCTCCTGATGGAAATTCCATTGTTTATATCAAAGACCTTGGAAAAGCCAAAGAGCCAGACCAATATATTTATACGGCAAATTCCAACGGTGGCAATGAAACACCCGTAATGAAAGGCGCTCAGCAAAGATTAAGTTCAATTGCCTGGCCATGCTATTCACCTGATGGCAGATGGATTTACTTCTTCGGTTCTCGTGATGTAGGATGGTCACCCGATAATAGCTCTGCAAGATTTTTTCTTTATCGGGTTAAACCACGCTATGGTTCAGTTCCACAGAAAGTTGTAGATGTAGATTTAATACCGGCAATGCCTAAATTTAATCAAGATGGTTCTATCTACGTCATCAAACAAGATGTAGGCAGCCAACGGGCTTCGGTAGAAGTTATCAGAATTCATCCCGCTAAAAACAAAACAGAACATATCAGTCGAATTGGTGAACCTGTCTCAGGAGCAACATTTACCACAACCGGAGATTCTGTTTTATTCATTACAGATCGCGGGCTTTTCAGGCGATCTATTGAAGGGGGAAATATTACTGTCGATTTAGCGCTAAGAGGCATACTAAGTCCTTTCCTTTCTCCTGATGGTGAATCCATTCTGGTTTCAAATCGAAAAGGACATGCGCTGCTTATCAACCGTCGTTCCGGAGAAATCAGCTTTCTCGGATCAACAGCAACAACATTCGGCAGCTTCTATAAAAACAGCAGTCTGCTCTTAACTCAAATTAAAGATAATAACCGCTGGGTTGCCAGATTTAATCTTCTGAATAATCCTGATAAAACCAATGAGTTCATAGCAGCCTTAAAAAAGTAACAGGATAGATATGCAGATCGGAAAATTTAAAATTACTCCCTTAGAATTGGGTCATTTTCGCCTTGACGGCGGAGCTATGTTTGGCGTAATACCAAGAAAGCTTTGGCAAAAACACCATCCTGCTGATGAGAATAACACCATTGATATGGTTATGCGCTGTATGTTGATTGAAGTCGGTAATAGAAAGATACTTGTTGATACCGGGTTCGGTGAAGGTCGTCCTGAAAAGTTTAAGAAGATATATAATTACAACTATGAAATAAATCCTGTGCATGAAGCGCTTAAAGTTTCAGGATTAACCACAGATGACATTACCGACGTGATCATCACCCATCTTCACTTCGATCATAACGGCGGTTCAACAAAGAATAAGGCTGCTACACCGGAGCCAACTTTCGCAAATGCAAGATACTACCTTCAGAAAAAACAGGTTGAACATGCCAGAACACGTTTTGAGCGTGATAAGGCAAGTTACTTCCCTGAAGATTTTGAACCACTAATTGAAGCCGGAGTAGCGACAATAGTCGATGGTGAATGGGAATTAATGGATGGTATAGACTGTATAATCTGTAATGGACATACTCCAGCGCAGCAACTGCCAAGAGTCAGAGATAAAGGACAAACACTCATTTATGCAGCAGATCTGATACCGCTCGCTTCGCAGTTCCCCCTTCCCTGGATTATGAGTTATGATTTAGAGCCTGTTGAAACCCTCGAAGAGAAAAGACGAATACTGACCAAAGCAGCAGAAGAGGAATGGATATTTTTCTTCGAGCACGATCCGAGTCACATCACCGGAAGGGTTGTCAAATCAGAAAAGGGATTTGCGCTGGAAATGTAAGCGGATTAAACAGATTGTGCTGTTCTGCGAAAGTATTATTACTCACCTATAATCTCAGCAATCTGTCTCTTCCACGATTCCTGATGCACAACCTTGAATATGAATTGTTTTTCTGGAAACCGTAAACCCAATTCAGTCCATTCAGTTACTTTACCAATCTTATTCAAAATTTCGAACAACTGCTCTTTATAACGAGTATCAGGATTTCCCGCTAAATGAGCGCCTTTTGATTCAATTACATATACAGTGCTTCGTTCATCAACTTCATCAGTATGAGCTAAGAAGTCAGGAAATACTCTGTTTGGCTGCCATCCCTGAACACTATAACCGGCGCGTGAGATATTCCGATACCAGAAAAGAAGCTTGACCTGTTTGTCAAGACATAAAGCTATATCTCTTTCAAAATCATTATAATCGGTGCGATCCTCAACTTCCCAAAGTGATCGCTGTAAACTTTCAGTAGGACTGTGTGATAATAAATGGACATCCTCAGGCACTAACTTTGTGGGCTTTTTGTGAGGTTTTCCTTCGCTGTTTCTTATCAGATAAAAACACAGTTTTTTACTGTCAAGCAGAGATTTGAATATCAGCTCAGCCTGCTCATCGCGATAAAGATAGAGTTTCATTCGTAATTCCTCGATGAAGAAACTCAAATTAGCGCCGACCAGATGACGACTATATCGCCCTGTAAGACTATCAAGGCACTTTCGGGCAATATCATAGGCAATCCAGGGATTCGGCACAATATCGGAAATTTGACGAGTAAGGAACACCGGATCGGGTTCAAGATAAACAATCCTTTTCGACAATGTCGTTCGTTTTACCGTATCAATAGGATTTTCAGACAGACTTATCGCTTCCTCAATATCAGCCGCAGGTATTTTTTCTAAAGGATAATTATTTAGAAAGGCTAAATCCAATTTCGACCAGTCAATAGCGCTTAACAAATCCATATCATAATCAAGAGAACGCGGTTTGGGGGGTGCATTAATAACAAATCGAGGCAGGTAAATGTTATCGGCATATTTCTTAAAATCGGATCTATAACCGACCTCAACCAGTTTACCACTTGAGTTTAAGTCACCCAATTCCGCTCTTATTTGACCACCAAGATCTCCTAAGCCTTCACCCTTAAGTGCATTTCTAATTTCATCAAGCAGCTTATGAGTAGATGAGCGTCTGCAAATAATATAACTTTCATCAAGCGCAGAGTTTCCCGTCTTTGTGGCATAAGGCTGTCTAAGGATTCTTCCCACAAGCTGGGTTATAGCCAATTTTGCCTTGGGATTTGTAAGTACCGTCAATATATATGCAAAAGGACAATCCCAGCCCTCCTGAAGAGCCTGTTTAGTTATTATAAAATTAATGGGACAATCCGGACTCATCAAATCCTTATCGCTGATCTCATCCAATCCACTCACCTTTACAGCAACCTCTTCGGGGGAATGGCCCGCCTCTTTTACTAAAAAATCTCTTACATCCTCAGAGTGAATACGGTTTCCATCTCTTTGATCCTTACCGGTTCTCTCCGCCTGAATTAGGCAAATAGGTCTTATATAAACACTTTCATTTGATCTGAGTTTTTCGGCTTCAGTTCTTAAGTGCTGCCATTTAGCCAGAGTTTCCCTCATAGTATCGCGCCAGTCTTCGCTTGCCTTGGTCGTCACATGAATATCCAGCTTTATCATTCCCTCTTGAAGCACGTCCATACCACTAATATCAACAAGAGTGTTGGAAACACCTTTTATCGGTGTAGCGGTCAACTCAACGACAATACTTGGATTTAAACTGAATATCGTATCCCTGGCAAGAAAACTCGAAGCTTTTTGTCCCTCGTCAAGAATCAATATCGGTCTTAGCATTTTCATCACATTCCCAAGCGAAGTACGCGCTCCTCTCCGGTCAAACATATCGCTCTCGCCAACGTCCAAACCATGTTCGGCGATCAAAGGTTCGTAGAGGTCATACCTTCCCTCTTCAGGAAAAAAGTCAATGTACTTACCACTTTCTCTAAAAGCTTTCAGATAATCCTGGTTCTTTCGGTTTGCGGATTGGAGCATCATCAGTAATACAACAAGTGAATCTCTAACATCCTCCCTGGTAAATTTATCATTCTTTTCAACAATCTTCGTCCGACCACCGCTTGCTTTGTCCAGCGCTTCCCTGTATGAGTGGCTCCTGTCCTTTAACGCTTTCAATGTCTGTTTATAGATTTGTTCCGTCGGAACAATCCAGAGTACAATACCTGTGTTAGTATGTTTTAATACACGGTTTATTGAACCTATGGCGTGACAGGCGAGCAGGGTTTTCCCGCCGCCTGTGGGTATTTTAAGGCAGACATTGGGAACAGGTTCCCAAACAGCATTTGATCTTTTTACATACAGACTCTTTGGGAACATTTCCTTCCACGCTACTTCAGCGCAATCAGGTAATATGCTGCCTGCTTCTTTAAGGGCTGGATAAAGGTGGCTGATTTTACGTTCTTTCTCAAGAAGCTTGATAAGAAACGCTTCAAACTCTCTTAAAGCGCGAATCTGGTATTTTTTAAGCTGCATTACTTGAGTCCCCGATACAGCTCATACGGCAGTTGGCAGTACTCAACTCTGTGCATAGCCATGAACTCAGCGGATAAGAATCGCGCAGGGGCGAAAACTACCCTGGTTCTACCCTTATGAAGCGGCAAGTTCTCAGCGTAATCAAGAGTCAACGCGCTTTTACGCAGAAACTCAATTTCCGGTTTATAAATCATATAAATATCATATTCACGCGCAGATCCTATATAACCGCTCTCCTGATTAATCTTATCAATGTCGATTTCCTCGCCTGTTGCAGTAAAGAAAACATAACGGGCAAGCTCATCAAAACTCGGTAGATTTTCACCTTCTAATAATTTTTGAATTTCAATCGGTTCACCGAGTTCGAAGTAGGAGAAACCGCCGCCTAAACCATCACGCAATTCGGTTTTCTTTGCGCCGGGAACGCCGTTAATTACTCTTCTAACTCGTTCTGCCGTAATATCATTCGCATAATCCTCGCACTCAACGAGAATGAACTTACGATTGCCTCCGTCTTCTTTGTTCAGGTCCAAAACAGCATGAGCGGTGGTGCCGGAACCGGCGAAGGAATCGAGGATGATGGAGTCATTGTCGCTTCCCTGTGTTATTAATTCCTTTATTAGTGAGACTGGTTTTGGGAATTTAATTGTCTCTTGATCCATTATTATTCTTAATTCTTTTGTTCCCGCCTCAGTAAACCCAACCTTAAGTATTGTTGAAAATCCCGTATATTCGTTTTTTCTCTCATTCAGATATCTCTTAAACCTTGGTTTACTGTTCTTATTTTTTGGCCAAATCATTCTTTCTTCTTCAATAAGTTTTGCTACAGTTGATGGTTCAAATCTCCATCCATTATCAGGAGATGGTGAGTATTCTGTTCCAGTAGCCGGATTTGTAATAATATAGTGCAAATTAGGACGAGCTTCTTTAACAGCGAGACCATCTATTGAGGAACTCATCCACTGACCTCTTGGATCGTTGTCAGGATTTTTATATTTGGATGTATCAACCTGTGCACCTCTAATACGACAAGTACTTTCTTTTGAATAACACAATATGTATTCGTGATCTTGTGATGCTCCATTTAGTGTTCTACTATCAACATTTTGACGTGAATTCCAAATAAATGTAGCTAAATGACAATCATCTCCAAATATTTCATCTATTACTGACTTTAGCCTGTGTACTTCAATATCGTTTATTGAAACAAATAACAATCCATCATCCTTCATTAATTCTCTAAGTAGTTTCAATCTCGGCGTCATCATACAGAGCCATTTTTCATGTCTCTCTTCATCATCAATACCAACTTCCTTACCGAGCCATTCTTTCATCAGAGGGCTGTTGACGTTATCGTTGTATTTCCATCCTTCGTTACCGGTGTTATATGGCGGATCGATATAAATGCATTTTATCTTACCTGAATATGTCGGAAGCAGCGCTTTGAGGGCGTGAAGGTTGTCGCCATGAATTATCAGGTTATCGTGAAGGGATATCTTATCGGTGAGGCTCTTTTCCGGAACAGGCTTAAGCTCACGAAACGGAACGCTTAAATGGTGATTCCAGACTACTGAGCGACCTTTGAATTGAAGTGTTGGCATAGTAAAATCCGTTTGTAAATTACTACTGCACTAATATACAGTACATTGAACAAATATGCAATTATTTGTTCAGAATATTTTTAGAAAACGTAAACAAAACTACTTGTGATCAGATACTGTTTTCTTTAATCGAGGATTTAATCTTTAAATTCAAGATACAACTATCTTGCCTTCATTTCAAGATTGTTTGCTTAACTTTTATTCATGCCTTAAAGAACTCATCAGAATTGGCTATCTGATTGTTAAACATATAACTTTTTAATGTTCCTGACTTCGCTGGAATGACAGGGGGGGGTGTCTGCGAGGGAATGACTTTTGATATTGCATTTGATTCTTCGCTGCGCTCAGAATGACAAGTACGGTAAATCATAGTATCTGCATCTTATAACATCAATTAATCAATATTTCCTCTGTGTCTCTGTGTCTCTGTGGTTAGTTTTCCATCACTTTCCGTCACATTTCCGTCACACCCTCTAACCCTTACATGGCAAGGGCTTCCGGCGATTGTGTGACGATGTGACGCAAATTTTACATACACTTGGCGGCAATATACAACAATATTATTCAAATAGCAAACATATATTAGCATATATTAGCATATATATAACATTCTCTAATATTTTCTCAATCTCTTACAGTCTATTCAAATTCAAGCTGCTACGTTCCTATCCTGAGCCCCAGCCTGATCTGCAGGAAGTCAACCGCTCCTTCAGCGTCCTTCACCAAGTCATTCTGTGGATCACCGGGTGGAACCAGCGCCGGTTCACCCCAGTATGCAGCAGCGCCGTTCTTCTGGTAGATGTTAATCATGTGATAAGCGGCTGAAACATCCAACATGAACATGCTGCTGATTTTATACACAAATCCTATTGCAGCCTGCGCTCCCATGTTAGTGCCATCATTACTAATTGACCAATTATCAACATGCTGCGTTTCAGACATACCGGGCGGCGCTATGACCTGTTCAAAATCTTGACTGCGGGTAAACTTCCAGTTATAGATAACCATAGCAACTGAGCCATAAGCGCGAAATCTCCATAACATTCGCTCGTGGTAAAACCCAAAACCCACCGGAAGCTGCTTGAATGAGCCTCCCTGTTCAGCGGTGATAACTGTCCTGTAAGGTTCGTACTCCGGCTGAACGTCATGATAACGGGAATCCTGATAGATTTCGTCAGCGCTTAAGTCTGAAAAATAAGTTTTATTTAATCCTGCAAGCAACAGTATTCCGAATCCGGGCGTGAACTCATAACGGAGGTTAATCTCGCCGGATTGCAGAGGATCCCACCTCTCACCCCACCAGCCCATCGGGATGCTCATGCCACCAACTAAACCCACACTGGTTCTCCCAGCGCTATATCCTGAATTAGCTGTGATTATCAAAGCTAAAATTATTAAAACAGCAGGAATCGCTCTCTGCTTCATTAGAACTCCTGAAATATAATCAAACGAGATTACGGTCGCAGGTCAACTGAAAATATACCCTAAGCCTAAAATATAAACAGCTCGTTATACTTTGTCAAGCATAGTGTGTTTTTTCAATGTCTATTGTGAAACTACCCGATGATTGATAACCTTATTCCAAATCGATCAAGATAATTACCGGTTCCCTGCACCGGACAACCGCGGTAAGTAACGCCTGTCACAATTTCAAATACATCTCTGCTTAGTATAATTAATTCAATATCAGACCTAAATGAAAAAGAACCAAGCAAAACGTCCTTATTATTATGATTCTTAGTATTTAAAACCGAGAATCCCACACCTGTAGATAGAACGGTATTTAGCCTCCAGATCGGAATACGAACACTGCGTAAAAACCAGCAATTTGTAGCGTGTAATGATTTCAACTCAGTATTATTCTCAAATTTCGGAGCGTAACTGCTGACGCCAAAATGATAAATAGCATTAAAACTATTATTATAGTTTAAAAATACTTCATATTCCGGAACAATTTCTTTCACATCCAGGTTGCCGTTTATCAAAATAGTATTAACTGCACAGCCTGTAAACCAAGCACACTCAGCTTGATCGGTTGCATACAACGCTGTTAAAATAATTATCATGTTTATAATGAAATATCTCATAACTAAAAACTAATCAGTAATAAAATTCATAGCAAGTATTATCTGCATTTTCTTTCTGTATTCAATGACAATTGCATAGTTAATTACTTATTAGTATATTTAGGAAAATACCACAAAATAAGCAAAAGGTAATACACTGCGAACTGTATTTATTATCAATCCAAAGTCTGGTACACCCAAGTTTGTAAGCCGTCTTCATTACTTAATCCGCAAACATCTTGGGATTAACAACAAACAGGTTAGTATCTATAAATCTAAACACCCCGGACATCCTTACGAGATAGCGTCACGCGCCGCTTCGGAAGGATGTGATATGGTCGTAGCAGTCGGTGGTGATGGTACGGTTAATGAGACTGCCAGGGGATTAGTAAATACAGATACCGCTCTTGGTGTGCTGCCGTCCGGATCCGGAAATGGGTATGCCAGTAACGTAGGTTTGCCAATTCGTCTTGACAAAGCTTTGGAAGTCATCAAGAATCCGAGTTTCCACCGCATTGATGTTGGTTCATACGAGGATAAGATTTTCCTTGTGTCCTGTGGAATTGGCTGGGAAGCAATAATCGCAACTCTCTTTGAAGATTCAAAGCTAAGAGGTCTCCTGCCCTATGCCCGTATTGCATTAAGCACTTTTCTACAATATGAGCCTCAAGAAATCGAAATCAAAGCTCAACCCGGCAATTGGCGCTATAACGGGCGACCATTGCTGTTTTCAATAGCCAATATGCGCGAATGGGGTGTTGGCGTAACCATAGCGCCTAACGCTTCGGAATATGACGGATTCCTTGATATTTGCCTGCTGCCAAGGCATGATCTACTCACAGCAGTCAAACATGCGCCCGATCTTCTCTTTCTGAAGAGAGCTGCTGAAATCCCAGGCTATATAAGTGAAAAAGCTACCGAACTTACAATAAAGCGAGAATTCCAGGGCAATATACATCTTGACGGCACACCTTTCCCAGCAGGAAATGAAATTAACATCAAAATACTCCCATCGGCACTGAAAATCGCTGTTAAACCTGACATTTAAACAATCATGAAATTTGATACAATCGGTATTTTCGATTACGTTAAACGATTACCAAGTACCGTCATTAACTTAACCGTTAGCGGTCTCGCAAGTCCTCAGAACCTTTCTGAACTTGGTCTGGATCTGAAAGAACTCCCATTAGTAGGCAAGAACTCCTATGGTTACATCCCGCTCAAGGAAGCGCTTGCTAATAAATATGGAACATCACCCGATCATATTGCGATAACACCCGGTGCCAGTATGGCAAATTACGCAGTCTGCTCGGTACTTGCGGAACAGGTTGATAAAATAATCGTTGAAACTCCGGTTTACCAACCTTTCATTAGCGTAGCTCGCGCGGTAAAAGACGCTGAACCACAAAGGTTTACGCGACATAGGGCTGAAGATTATCGTATAAATAATGATCAAATAAAGAAACTGCTTAAGTCTGAAAGTCTTGTAGTCGTTTCAAATCCACACAATCCAAGTGGAGTTTATGACCAACCCGGTGCATTATCATCGCTGGCAGACATTGTAGCCTGTGAAAATGGCTGGTTATTGGTCGATGAAGTGTTCTTGCCCTTCATCAAAAATGATTTGAAACAAAACGCTGCAAATCTGCATGAGAGAATAATCTCGACAGGCAGTATGACCAAGGTCTGGGGGCTTTCAACACTCAGGATCGGCTGGGTAATAGCGCAGCCGGAGCTAATCAGACAAATCGAAATCGCTATGGATTATATGCACGTGGTGATGCCTTTTTCAATGGAATATCTTGCCTGTCAGATACTAAGTGATAAAAGGCTCGATCATAAACTACTGGAGCATGCCCGTAAAGTCTCATCAGAAAACCTGAAACTGGTAAATTCTTATTTAAGAGATATTCCGGAACTGGATTGTACGCAACCCGAAGGTGGAATTTCTATGCTGATCCGTTTTAAGGATGGTAGAAATTCAGAACCATTCACAAACAAGCTGCTAGGCGAGTTTAACACTGCTGTTATGCATGGGAAATACTTCGAGGTTGAAGATGGTTTCAGGATCAGTTTTGGTGGAGAAAAGGATGTGTTGATACAGGGTTTGGAAGCGATTAAGAAACTAAATGATTTACTTTAATCTACATAATAATTAGCAGATAATTCGTAATATAGTTATATTTACAATCTTAGTTTGAATTAAATAATGACCCAGGTATTATTGGAGTTTTAAGTCTATTGCGTAATTTCTCACGCCACAACATTAAAATTTCCTCACTATATGCTCCTCTTGCCTCAATCGGATTTTTATTACTATCGAAACTCTGTATTTCAGTATGATAGTAATTCTTCCTCTCAGGTATATGAACAGCTTTTGAGTAAAAAGGTATTGCACGCCATAAAAGAGGATTTGGAATATCAGATACTTTAAATTCAGCGACTCCCCAATCAATATAGGTTACAATTGTACCATCTGATCTACTATAATAACCACATAATACATCTTCTGGTTTCCCACCATATTTATATCTATTGCATGACATATTAGGAACATTTATAGCACCAAGTTCTAGATTATCTGTGTTGATAAAATAACTCTTTGGAAATCTGAAATACAAAGATTCACTATCTGAATAGATTTGATCCTCAAGAATCCTATGATTATTTGAATACATTCTGTCAGGATAATCAAAATAGAGAAATCCTTGAATTTGCTTTATTGCATACTCAAAATCATCAGATGAATCATCTATTGAAAATATAGAAGGTTGATCATTTTGTGTAGTTTTATCATTTTTCATAACAAGTATTTTACCGTTATTATAAAATTCTATAAATACTTCACGTAATCTTGCGGAAATCCTAATTATTACACCTCCCATAACAGATGCTAAAATACTATTTGATATTATGTTATTCTTAAGAAGAAGCCGAGAGAACTTTTTTGCGTTATCTAATGAATCACTATTGGGAATTTGAGCTTTATAACCATCCCAACCTACTGATAGTTTCTCTAACTTTAGAAAGTTATTATCAATATTATGAGAAAGTTGTACTTCAGAATCTAATTCACTATTGCTACTCAGTATAGTATTATAATTAATATCATTTATATATTGAGTATTTGAAATTGAATCAGATGTATTGTCATTATAGCTTGCTAATTCATGATATTTATGACTCATTACTATCATCTCCATGTTCTTTTTGAAGCATCTCAAATTTTCCTACTCTTTTGTAAATCCAATCAGCAATTGAGATTGCAATTTCAATATCCATGTATGCTGTAATTTCAATCTCACGAATAAGTCCATTTTGTGTTACTCGTTTACTTGGATCTTCCTCACCAAGAGATCCTTCTTCGGTGAGTTTATAAGATGTTTGCTTTGGAATTGCAGCACGTTCGGAAAACAGTGTAAGAACAAATTTCCCTTTTGGACCAACACCCCCATGCGCACCATCAGCATGTATTGAACGATAAAGTGGATTTTTTATATAGTTAAAAATTATTTCTTCAGGTAAATCAATATTTGGTTTTACAGCAACTGTTTCTTTTTCCTTTGATTCATTTTTCATGATTCTCTCTCAAAAAATTGAAATTGAACTTAACTTAAGTACTCTTGTAAACGAAAGATAATAAATATTTGTTCCAGAAAGCAAGAATTACTTTCTAGAGTGTACGAAGAATCTGTTTTTATATAACAACCAAGTATATTTATCATCACTGTCCAATATAATTTAATTGTTCATTTCAAATTTACATTATTCAGAAAAACCTCGATCATTCCATCCATATTATACTTCTTCGCTTCAGCATCAACCTTAATTCCTAATTCCCTCGCTACAGCCGTTGTTGATGGACCTATCGAAATTACTTTGGACTCAGATGCTACTCTGACAGCGTCATCAGATCCAAGTATCTTAACAAAGCCCTGTACAGTGGATCCGCTTGTGAAAGTTATGTAATCCGGTGGATTTTCCTTAACGACCTTGATCCAGTGAGGCTCCCAAGATGGCGTCACGGTCTGGTAAACAGTTACCTGAACCAATTCAGCGTCAAGTTCAGTAACAGTGTTGTCAATCACGTCATCGCTTAGATCGCCACGTACCCTTATCACAGTAGTGTTTTGTGGATTATCTATCCGCCTTGCTAATTCCCGCGCAAGTTCGCTGCCAAGTGAAACATCGGGCACAAGATCGGGTCTTAATCCCCTCTCCGTAAGCGCTTTGGATGTGCCCGGTCCGATTGCAGCAATTTTAAAACTATACAGGCAGCGATTGTCATATCCTCTCCGCCAAAGCCCTTCAATAAAATATTCAACACCCGGTCTGCTGGTAAAAACAAGCCAGCCTGATTTATTGAGCGCTGATTCGACATTTCTCCAGCCATCGTCATCAGTATAAGGTTCAATTTGAATAGTGGGTAATGGAAGTGGTTCAGCCCCGTGTAAGCGCAACACTTGACAAAACTCTTGAGAAACCTTATAAGGTCTTGTCACCAGTACTCGTTTTCCTGCCAGTTTACCTTCTTTCCACCAGTTCAGTTCTTTTGAATATTCTGTTACGTTGCCAATTAGTATTATCGCAGGCGCTTTAATTCCGGCGTCTGAACATGCTTTTTCTAATCTGTCAATTTGTGCGTTCACAATTTTCTGTGAACCGGTATAACCACTTTGAATAATCGCTGCCTTCGTTTTGGGATCGATCCCGCCTTTTGTAAGATCTTCGACAATCCTTGGTAAATCACCAACGCCCATATATATAGCTACGGTTCCACTCTTTAACCTGGCAATTTCATGCCAGGGTACCGGTGGTGATCCTGAAACAGCTTCATGTCCGGTAGCAAGTAAAACCCAGGATGCATCGCGTCTATCAGTCAAAGGAATACCCGCTCCTGCCCCAACAGCAGATAAAGCAGTCACGCCCGGTATAATCTTATATTCTATTCCGGTATTCTTCAGAAATGTAATCTCTTCCCCACCCCGTCCGAAGATCAGCGGATCGCCGCCCTTTAATCTGACAACATTCAATCCGCGTTCAGCAATCTCAACAATTAGTTTGCTTGTAGCATCCTGCGGTTTATAATGAGCGCCTGCGCGTTTGCCTACATAATATCGCTTGATCCTCTCAGGCAGCGCTGCGACTAACTCAAACGCTGCCAGATCATCATAAACCACCGCATCACAGTTCTGAAGCGCATCCCAGCCCATGCGAGTAATTAAATCAGGATGTCCAGGACCGGATCCGACGAGATAGACTATTCCGGCGTCTTTTTCTTTTTTCAATTCTTGTCTCTTGCTTTGGATATTTTATCAAGCCAATTCAGCCATATATCAAGATCATTGCTATCAGGTGAATTATCGCTATCATTTATTAAACCAGCATCTGTAAATCGTTTGTAGATATTCCTTTTTTCACCGATGTCATCCGTACTTTTACACACTATGTCACGAAATCTACTTGCTACAGCTATCCACTCACTAAAACCTTCGGTATATTTCTTAAGTCTGTCTCTTATTTCACCCGCCATGAAAGGAGCGCTTCCTCCGGTACTGACTGCCATTACGAAAGGTTCGTTGCGCTCAATCGCCGGAAAAATCACCGTACTAAGTTCAGGTGCATCTACTACATTGACCGGAATACCGAGCCACCTTGCTTCCTCTGAAACCTTCCTGTTAACAGTCTCATCACCTGTTGCAGAAATAACTAAATGCTTCCCCATACAGTCGCCGGTTTGAAATTTACGTTGTCGATAGGCAAGACTGTTTTTAGAAATTAGTTCTGATAGAGCAGGGGCCACTTCCGGTGAGATTACGAGAATATTAATACAACCACCATATAGCAGGACTTCTATCTTTCGCAGGGCTACGCTACCACCTCCTACAACAAGACAGGTCAGGTCATCTGTATTAAAGAATAAAGGTAGGTACATTTATCCGCCATCTTCATCTTTGATTATTGTATTATTTATCCGCCTTAAAAACTGACGATACATGTTTTTCGACATTGCATCGAGCGCTTTCTGGTCACCCTGTCTGAAGCTCTCCTTAAATCGACTCAATATCTCTTTGCGGTCTATTTCAAGCAGTTCACGCAAAGCCGAACTGCTTTCACCAACTGCGCTTTTATACCATAATTCATAGATACGCACCTGCTCTTCAATAAGATCCAGAGCATAAGGCAGATCTACTGCACGAGTGGTTTGAGTCTTATCAAGATATACTTTAAGATCATCGAGATCAAGTAGGGTCACATAATCAATGTCACCCACAAGCGGATCAATATCACGAGGAACAGCAAGATCAATCGCTATAATCGATTTACTCGACTTATCAATGAAACATTCCGGTTTAATTAAATATCCAGGTGAAGACGTCACCGAAAAGATAATAGAAAATTCCTTTAAAACAGAAGGCATAACTTCAAATTGAACAACAGAAGCGTTGTATGGACGAGCGACTTTTACAGCAGTATTATAAGTTCGATTAGTAACTGTAATATCAGCGCCTTCGTTCGCTAATCGTGAAAGAAGCATTTCAGTTGAGTTATTTACACCGATAATTAACGCTTTTTTACCCTTAAGATTTCTGTTGAAATGATCTAAAACCATCTCAATAGAAGCGCCTGCCAGACTTTGTATGCCGGATCCAATATCGGTTTCATTTCGAACTAACTTAGCAATATGAAAAGCATGATGAAATAACTTGTGGAGATATTTACTTGGACCATTAACCGAACAGGCAGCGCTGTAGGCGTCTTTGGTTTGCCCAAGCACCTGATATTCTCCGAGTAAGGGTGAATCAAGACCGGATGTCACCTTGAAAAGATGTCTGCTTGCGCTTGTGCCATGCCTGACAAAATATATGTCCTCCAGTTGCTTTGTATTTTCAATTCTACGTTCTTTATAAAAACTGATTACAGCATCTTTAGGATCGATTTTTATCGTATTTTTACAATAGAATTCAATACGATTACAGGTAGCTAATATAACGATCTCCTCAAATCCGGAGATGCGCTTAAAATCCGCAGTTGCTTTAGCAAGCTCATAGCGTTGAAGCTGAAAAAGCTCCCTTTCTGCAAGGGAGCTGGTTCTGTGATTTATTCCACAACAGATTATTGGCATTTAATCATCGTTGTTTTAATTTTTTAACCTTATGTAAAAATCCGTTTTAAGGTAGAAATAATGCGCCACCTGCTAAGATTCCGATGTTGCAGCTCCGTGTTCGTCTAAGCATTAGCGCTGCATCCCAGGCGCGTCCACCGGTTTGACAGACCGTCACAATCATACCATCACAATTTATCTCATCTAATCGCTTTCGCAAATCCTCAACCGGTATCTCTATCTTTGTTTTCTCTCCAACATTCAAAGGTTTCGTTTTAATCTCAGAAGGTATTCTGACGTCCAATATTGTAGTATCATTAGGAAGCTCATCAAAATCAGCAGGAGAAACAAGCTTTATTCTTGCAGTTCTACTGTTCTCTGCAATAAATGACATATAATGCAACGGATCAAATGGAAGCGCATAAGGAGGCGCATAAGCATGTTCAATATCTGCAAAATCATCAAGTGTACCACCATTTCTGATTATCTGTGCCGCTTCAGTTAAAACAGGAACAAGCTCCCCTCTGGTAATTGCCTGAAAACCGAGAACCCGATTATTTGAACGCTCATAAATTACTTTCATGTTAATTGGAGTAGCGTCAGGATAATAATGAAGTCGATCATGGAAAGTTCCCCAGCATACTTCAGTTTCATAACCCTGCTCCTCAAAATAAGCGCTGTTATAACCAGCAGAACCAACAGTCAGATCAAATACTTTGATCACGTTTGTACCAACAACAGGTCCAAATTTTGAATCACCATTACATATATTATCACCGACGACGCGTCCCATTCGTGACGCAAGCGATCCCATCGGCCATGTTCCTGCTTCTCCATCGATAGCGCTTGTGAGTTCTACACAATCACCACATGCATAGATATCCGGATCAGAAGTTTGCAGCTTTTCATTGACTTTTATACCGCCTGTAACTCCTGTATCAAGTCCAGCTAATCTTGCTAAGCCTGAGTTCGGTGTAACACCCGATGTAAGAATAACCCTGTCAGCCTGAATCATGTCGCCTTCGTTATCAAATATACATATCCGGTTTGATTCTTCAATAATCTCTCTGCAACCGCATTCAAGTTGAATTCTGATCCCTTGCTTTATTAGCTCAGCTTCGATTAATTTAGCGATTTCAATATCGACAATATTGGAAAGAAGATGATTCTGCAAATCAACCAGATCTACATCTACGCCCCACATTGAGTGAAAGGCGTCACAGAGTTCCAACCCGATGAAACCTCCACCGACAATAATAACTTTTTCAATCTTGTTCGTTTCTAATTCTTTGCGAAGTTGAATCACATCTTCAGCTCTGGAAAATGTCAATACACCGTTAGAATCAACTCCAGGTATTGCAGGCGCTACCGGAATACTTCCTGTAGCAATAACAAGTTTATCATAAGGAAATGTAGCTTCTCTCGTCCCTCCATCAACTTTGCAGCGCACCAATCTTGCAGCGCGATCTATACTTACTACTTCGTGCTTAATTAGAACCTCAACACCCTTCACATCGCGAAAATATTTCTCGTCCTTGACAGTTCCATTTGGCGTATCAATCAAACGATCAAAACTATCAACATCGCCTGATAGGAAAAATGGAAATCCACAGTTTGATGTTGCAAAGTACTTATCTTTTACAAGTACCCGCACTTTAGCGTCAGGCTGAAGTCTGCTGATACGGCAGGCAGCTTTAAGCCCCGATGCTGATCCGCCTATTACGACAATGTCCATTAAACACCTGAAAATAAATAATATTCATAAATATCCTTAAAACTATACTTTAGTATTTAAGGAATACTGGCTCTGACTGAAAGTACGATTTTATACAGCAATGTCACAATCAAAGCACCTATCGCGTAAACACCTAATGCGATTGCCAATTCGTTAAGAGTCGGTACATATCTTGCGACTACATGAAATGGATTTGGCACAAAGCCTGCGACGATCATACCCATTCCCTTATCTATCCATATTGAGATAAAAAGCGTGATACAGCCTAAGGCAAGTATTTTTTCATTCTTCCTGCCAGCCGGAGGTATCAGCAATATCAAAGTAACAATTGCAAGTATTGAAGAAGTCCACATCCATGGTACAAAGAATGTGTTTCCATCAAGACCGACAAATAAATACTTGAAATGAGACATATGATCCTCCATCCCACCATAGAAAGTGGTGAATATTTCCATAAGTATCAAAAACACATTCAAACACATGGCGTAAATTGCAATCACTGCAAGCTTCTGGATTGGTTCCTTGCCAACATCGAAACTGGAAATTTTCCTAAGCAATAAGCAGAGCAGGATTAATAACGCGGGACCTGCGGAAAATGCAGAAGCAAGAAAACGTGGCGCTAATACCGCTGTCATCCAGAAAGGACGCGCTACCAAACCAGAGTAGAGAAACGCTGTTACAGTATGAATACTAATTGCCCAGGGAATCGAAATAATAATAAACGGTTTGATCCATTTGGGTGGAGCAGTCAGTTTTCTTTCAGCGCCAAGCGTTACAAAACCTATCAATATATTCAAGCAAAGATAACCTCCCAATGCAACCGTATCCCAGAACATTGGAGAATTAGGTGAAGGATGCAGAAATACATTTAGAATGCGAAACGGTTGTCCCATATCAACAAAGATAAACAGCATACACATCAGTACAGATGGAATCGCCAGAAACTCACCCAAGATAGTTATCTTTCCGAACATCTTGTAGTTATGAAGATAGTACGGCAGCACAACCATTACTGCTGAAGCAGCTACTCCAACAAGGAAAGTAAATTGTGCAATATAGAATCCCCATGACACATCCCTGCCAAGTCCTGTTACCGTTAAACCACGGTTAAACTGGCGCATATAAAAAAGAAAGGCAATTAGAATCACTGCTCCCAAAAAGAAAAGCCAGCTCCAGTATTTTTTATCTCCATAAAATGCTTTTTCAATCATGACTGCCTCAAACTATGTAATAGATTGCTGGATTAGTTCCCAATCCCGGTTTACGAAGGATAGTAAAGTTATTGCTCAAGAGTTTACGAATATCTGATTTCGGATCATGAATGTCACCAAAAACGATAGCATTCGCCTTGCATGCCTCAACACAAGCAGGCTGCAAACCCCTTGAAAGGCGTTCATTACAGAAAGTGCATTTCTCAACAACACCTTTCATTCTCGTTGGAAAATCAGTGTTTTGTTCTTCTAATACTTCTCTCGGATCACGCCAATTAAAACTCCTCGAACCATAAGGACAAGCAGCGATGCAGTAACGACATCCAATACAACGGTGCCAATCCATCATGACAATTCCGTCTTCATCACGTTTCCAAGTTGCCTTTGTGGGACAAACACTAACACAAGGTGGATTTTCGCAATGGTTGCAAAGCACTACCGCCTCAATATGTTGGATTTTTTCACTCAGAAATTCATGCTGATTATCATTAAACGCATGTCCAAAGTGTTCTTTCCAAATCCATTTAATCTCGTCCTTGCGATTAGGTTTTCCATCGGGAAGAACGAAATTAGGTACATTGTGAACTTTATGGCAGGCGTCTATACAATCTGTACAACCTTCTTCTTTACTGCATTTTCTGAGGTCTATCGCCATCGCTAACTTCTTACCGCTTTTTGAAGTCTCGGTTTTAGCAATCTCTGCCAATAATTCCGAAGCGGGAATTGCTACGAGTCCAAGGGTTGAAAGTCCCGTAATTTTGATGAAGTCTCTTCTTTTAATACTCATTTTACTGCTACCTCCATCAATTGCGGTTCAGGTATAATGTGACAATCCCAGCAGTATGGATCAACTGACATATATGTATGGCATCGATCACAAAACTGCTCTTTATTTGAATGACATTCTATACATGAGTAAGCAGTAATATTATCTTTTAAATGCTTTGCCTTGACTCTTTTAACTTGAATAGTAGAATTTGTGTCACCTTCAGCCGTAATGCTGTATGAGGTATTCAGGATAGTCTCTACTTCGGTATTAATATAAGAAAGACTGCGATTAAATCTTCTACCGTCAGGAGTGGTATGAATCCGTTCGCCATCTCGAACAACAAGATCGCGCCATTGATCAAGAACATCCATGTGAGTAGCCAGCATTTCTTCCTTTGGTAAAACACAGCGATCTTTACCTTTGACGCCTTTAGTGGCAATCACATAATCCTTTAAGCTTGGATCCTGATCACTTGCGAGATTGTACCAGATTGGAAGCGTCATTATAAAAGCGAAGATGATCAATCCAATTATAATTTTTCCACCGTTATACATCTTCTGTCTCCTCCTTTCCTGGTAGCGGATCACTTCTCATATCAAGTGTCCTTTCCTTTTCGCCCTTGATAACCAGCGCATTACCAACTAACTCGTGAACACTACCAATCTGTACACCAGAAACCCAATAATCAATCAGTGTTGGCAGAACGGCTTTATCGATTGCACACATACAAGTAAGCACATTCACACCATGTTTGTCGTGAACATACTTAACAGCGTTTGCTCTTGGAAGTCCACCACGCAGACGCATTTCCATGTTCTCTTCAGTTCCTAATCCAGCGCCGCCGCCGCAGCAAAATGTCTGTTCTTTTATGCAATTCTCAGGCATTTCAAAAAAGTTATTGGCAACGCTGTTAATTATATAACGCGGTTCTTCGAGAATACCCATTGCGCGTGCCGGATTACATGAATCATGGAAGGTTATACGCCATTGATCATTACGGCTTTTATCAAGCTTAAGTTTACCATTCTTAATTAAATCAGCAGTAAACTCGGTGATGTGAACCATTTTCGTTGATCTGGCATTTTCAAACACCGTACCGGTTATCGGAGATTTGGGAACTTCAAGGAAATCTGCAGGACCGTTCATAGTATCCATATATTGATTGATGACACGCCACATATGACCACATTCACCACCAAGCACCCATTTAACACCCAGTCTTTTTGCCTCCATGTATATTTTGGAGTTAAGTCGTTTCATCATTTGATTAGAATGAAACAGACCAAAATTTCCACCTTCCGAAGCATAAGAACTGAAGGTGTAATCAAGTCCTATTTCATGGAATAAGGCTAAATAGCCAAGGAAACCAAAGTAATGTGGATCACCAAAGTAATCAGCAGAAGGCACTACAAATAATATTTCCGCACCTTTTTTATTTACCGGAGCTTCAACTTTAATTCCTATAATGTCTTCAAGATCGTCAACGGCGAAATCAACACTATCCTGAAAACCATGCGGCTGAATACCAAGGTGGTTACCGGTACGGAAACAATTTGCAGCAGGTGTGGTAATCCAATCTATCTCCAAGCCAACCAGACTTAAAAGTTCCCTGCCCATCATGGTTATTTCGGCGGTGTCAATTCCATAAGGACAGAAAACCGAGCAACGTCGGCATTCGGTGCATTGAAAGAAATAAAAGAACCACTCTTTAAGAACATCCTCTGTCAAATCCCTGGCTCCAGCCATTTTACCCATCAATTTACCGGCAAGTGTAAACTCCTTGCGATAAACTGCACGTAATAGCTCGGCTCTCAGCACAGGCATATTCTTAGGATCACCAGAACCGATGAAGAAGTGGCATTTATCAGCACAAGCACCACAGCGAACACATATATCCATGAACACCTGAAATGTTCTGAATTTTTCAATACGCTCTCTCATTCCTTCAAGGATGATTTTCTTCCAGTCTTTAGGCAACTGCCAGTCATCATCAGTTGGCGACCATTTTCTGGGATTAGGCAGATCCAGATATTCTACGCTTTTTTGAACAGCCCCCCAGTTGATCTTGCCCTTGCGAATATCCGGTTTCGTATCCATCCACCCTGTACCGGGTGGTTTATAGTCTATTTGAACCAGCTCTTCTTGTTTTAGCGTTTCTGACATCTTTACTCCTTATCCAGAGGCATTCCGGCTTCCCGCATTACCTCTCTGAATTCGTCTTCGTACTCCTCGTATGTATGCATTTTAACCTTAGGATTCCATGGATTGATATGCCTAACCACACGATTGTTATTAGCCAGATTCCTTGTTGGGCTGAGGAAAATCCCGCCCATGTGCATCAGCTTGCTCAAAGGAAAATAGGAAATCAGAACGGAAACCAGGAATAAATGTATAAAGAAGAGAGAACTAATCCCATCGGGAACAACCGGATTGAAGCTGAAAATACCGACAGCTATATCCTTGACGCCAATAATATCAACCTTGGTAAAATATCTCATTAAAATCCCTGTTACAGCGATTGCCAGTATCAGAAACAGCGGAAAGAAATCTGCAACAAGTGAGATATATCTAAGCTTGCTGTCTGTAAGTCGGCGAAGTACTAAGTAAGTCACTGCTGCAACAATAAATATATCGGTCATAAAAACAACCGGCAACCCTATCTGTAGAAACCCATCAAGGTTTTCTAACGCTTTTATGCACCAGGGAACCGGTTCCATGAAAAATCGGAAGTGTCTGATGAAAATTATTAAAAATGACCAATGAAATAACAATCCACCAAGCCATAGCAGTTGGTTCATACCATAAACAAGTCTTGGACCGTCTTTGAGAGTAGTCTTGGTGTTCTTAAACAAAGACCTGAATAAAAGAACTTCAAGCGCCATCCTTATAAAAGCGCCAAGCCAGTTATGTGGATTCTCAATAGGATTGTTTTTAATCCACGACAACGATTTCTGCTGACCGCAAGTAGTAGGTATTCTAAATGGAACAGGCGCTCTCGCCCATTTGATTACACGGTAAACAAAACCAAAAATAAAAATTGAAATTGCCAGATAAGGTATGATAACCGCAAACAAGTAACTAAGACCAAGTGTCTGGGCACCCACGAAGGAAATTATTATCAGTACTATAACGGCAACAAAGGAGATTAAGGCATTCATTCGCCATTGCCTCTTAGGTTTAACATACTGAAGAAAGACTACACTTTTCCGAAATAAAAATGTTTTCGTTGTTTCAGATTTCTATCGAATTCAACAGCCGATTTATTTGCTGTCAGCGATTCAGATTTATTTGTCTTTACTGGATTTAAAACACATATCAAGAAATCCTTGAAACAATGTTTTGCTTTATTCCGCGCTTACATCCAACTCATTTTCAGGAACAGCATAATTGAATCTACTTAAAATAATGTTAGTTCTTCTTGATAACTCCTTAGAGCGAGCAAGATATAGCGCTTCTCTGCATTTTTGATAACTATCGAAAGCAAGTAGTATCAAATTATCGATCTTAGATTCAATTTCCTGCAATTCACCGAAAAGACGATATTCCAGCAATTCGTCTCTAAGTTCATCAATCACTGCCTTTTTCAGCAGAAATATAAAACTTACTGCTTTTGACGGAGTAAATTCCTGAACAGAGCGTATTCTTATTATATTATCAAGTGAATTGGAGAGTATCTCAGGATCTACCTCAGTTAGAAGGGCTTGTATTAAGACCGCGGTATCCTGCTTAAACGTATTTCCAACCGGGTTGGAAAACGGATTTTCTTGATTTCTCAGGAATCCTTGAGCATCCTTCGGATAGGTATTTATAATGAGATCCAACCAGATATTCAATATATCCGTTTGTTTCTCTTCTATGAGATCAATTAAGTGCATAATTGCGTTTAATACCTCTCCGAAGACAAATTGAATTGTGCGGGATTTTAAAAATCCCGCACAATATCTACATCAGATCAGACACATCCTGTAGGTTTGGCAAGACCTGCAACTTTACAGGCGCCTTTTGCCGGACCTGAAGGGAATAATTCATAAACTTTCTTCAATGGAAAACCTGTTTCCTTGCAGAGCTTACGAATCATCGGTGCGATACCGAACTTCTGGTAGTAATCACGTAAGTAGTTTACGAGGTGCCAGTGTTCTTCAGATAATTCCGCTACACCCTCAGTACTGGCTAACGCCAATGCTACTCGCTCGTTCCACTGATCCGGTTCTTCCATAAAACCGTCTTCATCGACATCGATTTTGACTTCTTCCCACTCAAAGATTGCCATTTGCTTTTCTCCTATTGCGTTTGTATTTATCTTTTTTATTTGACTTGTGCAGGATCTTTCATCACAAGGTAGCCACATGGACATGCATTAGCGCATTTATCGCAGCCGTTGCAGAATTCTAATTTAAATTTGTATCCATGGTCTCCCATAATTGATTTCTCGATTGCATTCTCACCACAGTAACTCCAGCAAGTACCGCAATCAAAACAGGCTCCACAGCTCATACAGCGTTTTGCTTCTTCTATGACATCTGCTTCCGGGAGAGTTGCAGCTATTTCAGCCCATGGTTTTATATTAACTCTTTCATCCGCTGAAAGCATTTCACATTCATGCCTGAGCATCTTCTCGTAGTAATCAAGAAGAATCTTATCTGATTTGATTACTTCCCGTTTCTCCTCTTCAGGGAGTTCAATACCTCGGAACTGACAGTGAATTGTCTCAGCCGCACGGCGTCCTTGATAAATCGCGACTGTTACCAATCCTAAATCAATTACATCGCCACCGCTGAAAGTTTTATCATATTTCGTTTTAAATTCGTCATCGACTTTTACCCAATCACGACCTTCATGTAGATGATCAAGTCCTCCCCAGTCTGGTTCTTGAGAAATCGCCGATATAACTGCGCTGACCGGAATTGTGAATTCATTTCCTTCGATTGGAACTGGGCGTCTTCTACCGGAATCATCGGGTTCGCCAAGTTCCATTTGCTGACAGCGCATCTCAACC
>JAIPJL010000111.1 GCA_021734165.1 bacterium
TGGGTGTGTCTTGTGTCATAGCAAAATCATTTGCACGGATCTTCTTTCGTAATTCGATCAACATCGGACTTCCTATATTGATCGCGCCTACTGCGGTTGAAGGAATTGAGGAGGGTGATGAAGTAGAAGTAAATCCTGCTACGGGAATGATTACTAATCACACCAGAGGCGGTTCATGGGAGGCAGCGGCATTTCCTCCGGAAGTGCAGGAGATCATTGACGTTGGAGGGCTGGTGGAGTATGTGAAGGGGAGGTTGGGGGGTAATTGCTTAAGGATTCCTGCCAAGGAAGAAGAAATTTGATGCAGTCAAATTCCAGCAGAAGATACGAGCGGAATTGAGCGAAAAATACTTAACAAATAGTGAAGAATTTCTGCGTGATTTGAAAAAGAAATACGGGAATTTAAAGAAAAAGACAGTTTCTGCACGAACATAGAATAACAGATTGAAACTCAACAGCTAAAACATTCGGAGACATAGATGAGTGAGATTATCTTTCTCGTTGAAGAAGCACCTGAAGGAGGTTACATAGCTCGTGCTATGGGTGAGTCGATATTTACTGAAGCAGATGACTTGAATGATCTGAGCAAAATGGTACAGGATGCTGTCAGGTGTCACTTTGATGATAATAAAATTCTTAATTACAGAATATACAGGCATTTCCCCCCTGCTATTGCAGGGGGGACGTAAAGGGGGTTACCTTGCGATCAATTAAAAGACTGCCACCTGTTACTGAAGAGATGCGGGAGCGAGCTAAAGACCTAAGAAAAATAATGACAAAAACAGAATGGAAGTTATGGTCAGTTATAAATGCAAAACAAACAGGTGTAAAGTTTCTTAGGCAGCGACCAGTTGGCTCTTATATTTGCGATTTTATTTCTTTCGAAGGCGGATTAGTCATTGAAGTTGATGGATCGCAGCATTTTCGCGATAAAGATATGGAATATGACAAGAAACGTGATGAGTATTTAGAGTCACTTGGATTTAAGGTATTAAGAATAGCGAGTGTTGATGTTATGCGGAATATTGAAGGAGTGTTTACAGCGATAATGCAGGAATTAGACCCTCCCTCACCCCCCCCTGCAATAGCAGGGGGGGCTGCAAGGGAAAGCTGCAATAGTTATGGGGGTTAGATACAATCATGAAATTAAAAAAGACAATATACTTACTGTTTGCGGTTATTATTGTTGTTATTGTGAGTATTTCACTTATTGGCTGCAACACGAAGAAACAACCAGAGATAAAAGACTTAACAGATTGGGATCACTTATACCTTGAAGGACTTGTCACTTTTAATCAACAGGTTGATACAGTGTTTGTTAAGCAGGTGTTGAATGAGCTCTTTCTGAAATATATTAAAGTTGATTTCAGTGTCGAAAATAAAAATGGTAAATTTACGGAAATTGTCGATCAAACGTTGAATCCGCATCTCGTTTTGATGGTTCATGGCTCTGATATTGAAACAAATGTACATTACTTTGAGCTTAAACAGTTCTGTAGAGACTGGTCATATTTTTACAGTATTGAAATTGATCAGATTAAACTTACGGATGAAGCTGGGAATCCTTATAAAAAGGAAAGTAAATTTGATTACATAAAACCGATCTATGGTTTATATGAAGATGCTGAGAAACTTGCGCAGCAGAAGTATGTCGAACAGATTATGTTTGACAAAGTACGCTTTACTGAAACAGGTCGTATTCATTTACATAAGTTTTTCGATTTTTAGAAGCATTTACAATCGTTATAAAATTAAGATAAACTGAAAATTTTACATAAGGGACTCACATGGAATTTCGGGAACCGTTGGAAGATCTAATCCATTCACCTGAGGAGTTCACAGCAAATCTAAACTTTCCTCCTCCTGAGCGGATTAAAATCTATGATTCAACTCTACGTGACGGTGAACAAATGCCAGGGGTGGCATTTTCGCCAGGGCAGAAGTACGAACTGGCTAAAGAACTGTCAGATATAGGCTGCGATATAATGGATCTCGGCTTTCCGTTCGCTGCTTTATCCGACAGGCACGCCCTGCAACTGATCGTTCAAGGCAAACGTATGGGTGAGATTAGAAGTGATTGTGAACTGCTGGTTATGTGTCGCTCAAATCGAAAGGATATTGACGCGACAATTCAAACACTTCGTGAAATTGACGTCGAAATTAATGAAGTGACATTTTTTATTTTTACTTCCGGCTCAGATCTGCATTTGAAGTATAAGATTGGTAAGACTCTTCTTAAAAGAGAGGGTCGGAACCTATCTGAATGGCTTGATCTACCAGTAGAGTTTTATCGTGAAGCTAACTTAAAAATGCAGTGCGATGCTATTCGTTATGCCCGTGAACAGGGTGTCGAAGCAGTAGAGTTTGGAGGCGAGGACGGCAGCCGCGCTGACCTAGAATATACAATTGAACTTGCCAAAGCCGGATATGCCGCTGGAGGCACTAGATACTCTTTCCCCGATACAGTAGGCTGCTTTACACCTGAAGGCGTTGATTACTATATGCCTCGTATTGTCAAGGAATTTCCAGGTCAGGATTTGGTCTGTCACTTTCATAACGATTTCGGATTGGCAACGATCAACACGGTGCGTGCAATGTCTCACGGCATTAATGTACCGACTTGCACAGCCAACGGGATGGGTGAAAGAGCGGGTAACGCGCCGCTACATCAGGTTGTTATGACGTTAAAGGAGTTGTATGGAGTTACTCTACCTAAGTTTAAGTATAATAAACTTAGAGTATTACGGAGGAAAGTAGAGGAGTTTTCTGGTATTCCTGTGTCAGCTCATGAACCGATTATCGGCGAAGGCGTATTCACACATGAATCCGGTATTCATACCGCTGGATTGCTCATCGATCCGGCAATCTATCAGGTTATCCCGCCGGAATGTGTTGGCGCTACAATCAGATATGTTTTCGGTAAACATACCGGACTTGGCGCTGTAAAAGCTGTGCTTGAAAAACCGGAATATAGAGCGGGACTCGAACGTGACGGCGTAGAAGTGACGCCTGAATTGATTGAGAACCTGGCTTTATTTGCCAAAGATGCACGACAGAAAAGAACCAGGTCCGATAGTTTTACTACTATGAATGAAGCGTATTACCGAGAGTATAAACGACTTGGAATATCAGAACTCCGGCTTGTTGAATTAGCTTCCACGATTGGACGTCTGATGAAGGAAGGCGTAATGTCTTCTTTGAGGACTGCCGAAGCGGCGCCGCTTGATATTCCAAAAAAAGAATCTGATAAATAAAAGAAGGAAACAAAAAATGAGTCTTGACTGGTTACCACGAGAGGGAGGCATAAAAGATCATGACCTCTGGGGAAATGAATTTATTGGCGGTGAAGCGCCTACAGTTCAATATGAGCTGAAACCAATAATTGGACCAAAAGGCGAGAAAGCGGAAGGGCTTTACAGCGCCTGGATTATACTCGATAATCCAAAGCAGTTCAATTCCTACACTACTGAGATGGTTAAAGGAGTTATTTCGGGATTTCACCGCGCCTCCATGGACAGACGTGTGGTTGCAGCAGTTTTCACAGCAACTGGTAACAGATCATTCTGTACCGGCGGTAATACCAAAGAATATGCTGAATATTACAGCAGCCGTCCTACAGAATATGGTCTGTATATGGATTTGTTTAATGGTATGGTCGATGCGATTCTGAACTGCAAGAAACCAGTGATCTGTCGTGTTAACGGTATGCGTGTTGCCGGTGGTCAGGAGATTGGTATGGCTTGTGACCTGGCGATTTCTGCTGATACTGCTATATTTGGTCAGGCTGGACCTCGTCACGGCTCTGCTCCCGATGGCGGTTCATCGGATTTCCTGCCCTGGTATTTAACGATTGAGCAAGCCATGTGGAACTGTATTTCGTGTGAGATGTGGTCAGCATATAAAATGCAGAATTTGGGCTTGATCACCAAAGCGCTCCCGGTGCTTAAAGATGGTGATAAATTTGTACGCAATCCCTTGGTTATTACTGATCGCTACCTTGATGATGGTGAAGTGGTTTACGGAGAGTATGAACGCGGTGATGCTGCAAGAGCAGCGAAGGATTTCCTGAAATCTGCGGAATATGATTTCACAAAAGTCGATGCGGAAGTCAACAGGATCATCTGGACATTCACCAATCTTTTCCCCGGCTGCCTGATAAAATCAATCGACAGTGTCCGTATGAAGAAGAAATTCTTCTGGGATCAGACCAAACTTGCCAACAGGCATTGGCTGGCGGCGAACATGGCAACAGAAGCATTTCTCGGTTTCCACGCTTTCAACACGAAGAAGATCACCGGACAGGATGTGATCGATTTCGTTAAGTACCGCCAGTTACAGGCTGAGGCTCATCCGTTCAATGAGGAATTCATGGAAGCTGTGCTTGGGAAACCCCAAGATTAAACTTAACAGAATTCGGTATTCTGAAAGGACGCTAAATGCGCTTAGATATTAAGCATGATATTGGCAAAGAGAAAGCAATTGAAAAGATCGACGGCTTTCTTGATAAACTCGCTGAAAAAGAATTGCCTGCCGGTATTGCTATTGAAAATCCTAAAAAACAATGGTCTGAAAACATAATGACTGTTTCATTCAAGGCAAAGAAAGGATTCTTTGGAGTTGAGATCAAAGGAACTGCAACAGTTTTTGATGATCATGTGATCATTGAGGTTGACTTGCCAGCTATTATCACCAGTTTTGTCAGTGAGGACGAGATTGCCGCAAGATTAAAATCAGGCGCACAGGATTTATTAACCTAATAGTTTTAAGGAGAAAAAGTGGGAATTTTAGATAATAAAACGGCGATAGTGACCGGTGGGTCGCTCGGTATAGGCGCAGCGATTGCGCTTGATCTGGGAGCGCAAGGCGCTGATGTAGCACTTAATTACCGCAAACATGCGGACGAGGCCGAGGCAATTGCCGAGAAAATCCGTGCTATGGGTCGCAAAGCATTGGTAGTCCAGGCTGATGTATCATCTTTCAGTGATGCCCAGGCGATGGTTGATAAAGTTAATGCCGAGTGGGGTAAAGTTGACATACTGGTCTGCAATGCAGGCATCAACTGGGATGGTGTGATCTGGAAGATGAAGGAAGAGCAGTGGGATGCTGTGCTTGGGATTAACCTGAAGGGTTATTTCAACTACATCCGTGCTGTAGCGCCAGTGATGCGCGAGCAGAAATATGGCAGGATAGTATGTCTTACTTCTATCAACGGTATGCGCGGCAAGTTTGGGCAGACTAATTATTCAGCTTCCAAAGCTGGAATCATCGGGCTGGTAAAGGCTACTGCGAAGGAATTAGGCGGCAGAGGCGTCACAGTAAACGCTGTTGCTCCGGGTTTGATTCTTACTGATATGATGGCTGCAATGCCTGAGGAAGCCAAGCAGGCATCGCTTAGTGAGACAGCGCTGAAGCGACTGGGTGAGCCGGAAGATGTTGCGAATGTGGTCAGTTTCTTTTGCAGCGATCTCGCAAAGCATGTAACTGGTGAAGTCATCAAGGTTGACGGTGGTCAGTACATTTGACGCTTCTTGAGTGAAGAATGTGTTGAGTTGCCACCAGGTTTCAAGGACGAAGTCCGTAACCTGGCTGGTGTAAACACTAACAAAACAAACTGAACATAAAGGATTTTACATGAACTTAACAGACATAGTAGCCGTTTCCGCTTGCCGTACCCCCATGGGATCATTCGGTGGGACGCTGAAGAATATGGCTTCGTACGACGTAGGAGCGGTAGCAGTTAAAGCCGCTGTCGAAAGAGCGGGGCTAACTCCGAACCAGATTGATGACGTCATACTCGGCTCGTGCAGGCAGGCAGGCAACGGTCCTAATCCGGCGCGTACAGCTTCCGTCAGAGGTGGCATCCCCAAAGAAGTACCGGTTATTACGCTGAACATGGCTTGCCCGTCAGGGATGCGAGCTACTGTTATGGCGTCCCAGCAGATCAGACTTGGTGATTCGGAAGTCGTCCTTGTCGGAGGTTTTGATTCGATGAGCACCATTCCATTCCTACTGAGAAATCAACGCTGGAACGGACTCAAGTTCGGCGACAAGAAACTTGAAGACGGCTGGTGTGACTCGGTCGATCCACTCATCGGTCAGGGTATGGGCGCAACCGCCGAAAATCTGTATGATAAGTACAAGATTCCCCGCGAAGAGCAGGATCAGTTCGCTGCTGAATCTCACATCAAAGCTCACAACGCCTGGGAGAATGAGCACTTTGATGCGGAGGTGGTACCAATTGTAGTTCCTCCCGCGCATAAAAAAGCTGAACCGGTAACATTCGCTAAGGACGAAACGATTCGCTTTCCCGTCGATGCTGAAAAGATGGGCAGACTTCCAGCCGCTTTCCGCAAGGACGGTACTGTAAGCGCCGGGAATTCATGCGGAATGTCCGATGGAGCATGCGCTCTGGTCATTACGTCAAGAGACAAAGCGAGAGAACTCGGCAGCAAACCGTTATTCTCGATTGTAAGTTATGCCCAAACTGCTGTTCCACCTGAAACAATGGGTGAAGGTCCGGGATTTGTGATACCGATGGCGCTTGAAAGAGCCGGTATGACGCTTAACGATATGGATCTGATCGAAGTCAACGAAGCTTTTGCTATCCAGGTGCTGTGCAATGAACGCATCCTCAACTGGGACAGATCAAAGCTGAACGTCAACGGTGGAGCTATAGCTCTTGGACACCCGACCGGCATTTCAGGCGCGCGCATTCTGGTGACGCTTTATCATGCTTTGAAGACTCATGATAAGGAAGTGGGTATTGCTGCTATTTGCGGTGGTGGCGGAGTAACGATGGGGATGGTAATAAAAAGAGAAAGTTGACAAGTTTACAAGTTTGCAAGTTACAAGTTACCTAATACAGAGATTATTAAGAACTTGAAAACTTGTAAACTTTCTAACTTGCAAACTTCGTCATGGAAATCTACGAACGAAACATAAACGCCTCAGTCCGGCGGGAAGGTGAGGATTATATCCGCACCAAAGCTTCATTGCTTGATCTTAACCACAATATGCGGATTGAGATCATTGTGCGAATATCAGATCGGATAATTACCGACAGTCAGGCGCAGATGGTAAAGACGCCGTTTCAAATCTGCGGGCAGACCGCGAAGTATGCTCATAACCTGAAAGGATTGAAGATTGAACGCGGTGTCACTAAGAAAATGGCTGGGTTGATGGGTCGATCTGACGGATGCACTCACTTGTATGAACTGGCTGTGGAAGCGGTAAGACTTTCGTCCAATGTGCTGTTAGGTTTTTCAACTGGTGACGTCGAATGGCGCGAACGGAAGCTGTCGGATGAAGAGTTCATTGAAAAAGCGAAGGGATTTCTCGCTAATTCGTGTTTGCCATTTAAAGTTAATAAGTAAGAAAGTTAGAAAGTAAGAAAGTAAGAAAGAATATTAGGTGATGTTTAAAAAGATAGAAGATATAGAGGTTTGGAAACGTGCCTGCCGATTAGCTATGGAGATATTCAGATTGTCCGAACATGATAAAATCGCTAAGAATTGGGGATTACGCGATCAGATCCAAAGATCGGCTTTATCGATACCCTCAAATATTGCCGAAGGATATGAAAGAAATTCACGTGCAGAATTTAGAAGGTTTCTTTTTATTGCGAAAGGCTCTTGTGCAGAACTTAGAACTCAGTTGTATATAATACAAGGATTAGAGTTTGTTTCATTAGAAGTAATCAAGCCATTGATAAAAGAATGTTCTGAGATTTCATCAATGATTCAAAGTTTATCAAGTCAAGTATCTGTAACAAAATCAAGAAAGTGATTTTCTTTCTTACTTTCTCACTTTCTTACTTTCTTACTATCAAGGAGTAAATATGGACTACAAATTCATAAAAACAGAAGAACACCCACACCGGTTAGACATTATCATCGACAATCCGCCTGTGAATATCCTGACCGGTGAGGTAATGAAGGAGATGATACATCTTCTACGCGCAACCTGTAACAACAAGGACTACCGCGTTGTTGTACTGAAAGGCGCCGGTAAAGCTTGGTCTGCGGGAGCGGATGTGTCCGAACACCTTCCCGGTAAATTTCAGGATATGCTGAAGGTTTTTGGGGAGCTTTGCGAATTTCTGCGGGAATACCAGATTCCGACAGTTGCAGCAGTTAATGGGCTCTGTCTTGGAGGAGGCTGCGAAGTTGCTGCGATGTGTGACTTTATCGTTGCTTCCGAAAAAGCAAAATTCGGACAGCCTGAGATCAAAGTAGGCGTCTTTCCACCTGCAGCAGGCGCTCATTTCGCACGCAAGTACGGTATCAATGCAGCGCTGGAGATTATTCTTACAGGTGATGTTTTCAACGCAGAAACTGCAAAACATATGGGACTGGTTACTCAGGTTGTGCCTGTTGAAACTTTCGATGAGGAAGTTGATAAATTCGTGGGTAGAATAACCTGTAATAGCCGTGTGGTCTTACGGCATGCTAAACGAGCGGTACTACGCGCTCTAGAGCTTAAACCAAAGGATGCTGCGAAAAAGGTTGATGAGATCTACGCAGATCAGCTAATGTCGTCGCAAGATGCTGCCGAAGGATTGAATGCTTTCCTTGAGAAGAGGCAGCCTGAATGGAAGGACGAGTAAAAAAGTAAGAAAGTGAGAATGTAGGAAAGTAAGAAAGCGTAAAATATACAGGAATGGAATCCTGATAATCCTGTTATCCTGTCAAAAAAAAGTCAATGAGGATTAAATGTTTTCTCAATTTAAAGATTGGTACGACAATCGTCACGATTATGCCCGTAGGTGGAAAGAACGCACTGGCGGTAAAGTTATGGGGTGCTTTTGTAGTTATGCCCCGGAAGAGATTCTGGTAGCAGCTAACTGGCTGCCGGCAAGAATACTGGGTTCACATGAACCGCAGGATGTTGCTGAAAAGCATATCTTCGGTATGTTCTGTCCGTTCTGCAGGGATGTGCTGGCGCAAGGATTAAAAGGCAGGTACGAGTACCTTGATGGAATATTACTTACTCAGTCCTGCATTCACCTTCGTCAGTCATACATGTCCTGGAAACTTCATGTACCTGTGCCTTTTCAGCATCATATCTACATGCCGATGAAGGTGCAGACAAAACATGCAACTCCCTATCATCGAAGCGAGCTGATAAAGTTTAAAGAAGCTTTGCAGGAGTTCGACGGTGTGGAGCTTACCGATGATGACCTCGACAGAGGAATTGCCGTTGTTAACGAAAACCGTGAATTAATGCGTATGGTTTATGACTTTCGCAAAGATGATAATCCTCATCTTACCGGACTGGAAGCGATGTATATGACCGTATCAAGCACCTGGGTAGATAAAGAAGAGCATTCCGCCGAGATCAAGAAAGTCCTGAAACAATTGCCTGATCGCGAACTTGACCATGATACAGGCGCTCGGTTGATGATGATCGGTTCTGAAAATGATGATATTCCCTTTGTTGAGATGGCGGAAAAAGTCGGAGCAACCTTTGTTCTGGATGATCATTGCACTGGTTCACGTTACTTCTGGAATTCCGTTGAACCTCAGAAAGATCGTATGACTGCGATTGCAGATAGGTACGTCAAGCGTCCACCCTGCCCTGCTAAGGACTGGGAAGCGCGTCATCGCTTTACTCATATTCTTGATTTGGCGCACGAATGGAACGTTGAAGGCGCTGTTATCATCCAGCAGAAGTTCTGCGATCCGCATGAAACGGATATGGTGCCGTTGAGAAAGTTCCTTGACGAAAACAGCATTCCCAATCTGATGCTGGAGTTCGATGCTACTAATCCGCTTGGACCGTTCCGTATCAGAGTTGAGGCATTCCTTGAAATGATAGGATCAGAAGACCTGTTTTAGAAGTGTTGAATTATGAGTTATGAGTGATGAATTTGTTAGGTCAGTTTCAAAGATTGGAAAGCTAAATTAATAATGCAGGAGAGGAAATGAATACCGAAGAAGCGATTGTATCAGCGCTCGAGTATGAGCGCAAGGTTCGGGATCACTACGCACAAGCAGCAAAGAACACAGATGATCCAAAGGGCAAGGAGATATTCGAAGCCTTAGCACAGGAAGAGCAATATCACGTGAATTATCTCGAAGCCCGTCTTCAGTATTGGATAGACGAAGGCTGCCTTGATGAGATAATACTTGAAACCACGCTTCCGACACGCGAGTGGATGGCTCGTGGTAAAGCAAAGATGCGAAAAGTCAGCCTGAACCGTTCGTATGCTAACGAGATTAAGATGCTTAAAGATGCGCTTGAGCTTGAGTGGCAGGTCAGTGAGCATTATAAGAAGCTGGTGAACTCGCTTGATGGTGATTCAAAAGAGATGTTCAGGTATTTCCTTGACATCGAAGATGCTCACACCGCTATTGTACAGGCTGAGATCGATGGACTTGAAAAAAACGGTTTCTGGTTTGATATAGCAGAATTTAATCTTGAATCGGGGTAAAGATATGACAACCGAAGAAGCGCTGCTGTCAGCGCTCGACATGGAGCATCGGGTGCGGGATCATTATGCCCGTGCCGCTGAGCGAACGAAGGAGGAGACTGCCAACAAGTTCTTCGTAGCAATGGCAATCGAGGAACAGCAGCACGTCGATTACCTTAAATCGCTACTCGGAAAATGGCAGGAGCAGGGAAAGATTGATTCTATGGTAATAAAGACAGTGATCCCTAACAGAGTATGGGTTGACGAAGCTTGGCAGAAGCTGAAGTCGGTCGATCTCAGACGGGACTTTTCCGGTGAGCTTGCGTTTCTTAAAGAAGCAGCAGAGCTTGAGGAGGGTATGCTGACTCATTATCGCAGCCTTGTTGATACACTCGAAGGTGATGCTCAGCAGTTATTTCAGCAGTTTCTCGAAATCGAAGATGGACATGCTTTCATGGTGGAAGTGCAGATCAGATCGATTGAGAAGATGAATCAGTTGATAGATATTGGAACAAATATCGCTTAGAATCGGAAATCGAGAGAGGATGTAACAATGTCAAATAATCCAATCTGTTACTGGGAGCTGGCGTCTCACGATTCAGAGGAATCAGTTGAGTTCTTTAGGAAAGTCTTCGGCTGGAAATTCGAGTATGACGAGAAATCAGCTATCCACGAGATGATCGCAGATCCTGAGATGCTCCAGCTTGCGGGAGGAGGAATCTTCACACTTCAGAAAGCCAAGCTGCCGTTTCTGACTTTATATATCAAGGTTGAGGATATAGAGACAAAACGCAAAGAGGTTGAAGAAGCAGGCGGTTTTATAGTCATTGAACCAGTCGATATTGGAGGTGGAACTTGGATCTGCCTGTTCAACGAACCATCAGGGACGACTTGGGCTATGCTGGAGAAGGTGAAGGGGGAATAGAGGAATATGCAATTGAAAATACAAGACATAATAAATCAGTGAAATTTATAAATTGAATGTCGAACCAAGAAAAATATAAAAATATTAACTGCAAACAACAGTTAATTATTCCACCGGAACTCATAAAAGCTTTAAAATCGAAACCTGCAACGAAGGCAAAATATAGCAGAATGCCTTTTGAAAGCCAATTAGAGTACGCTTGGTATGTCGCAGAGGCTAAAAAACCAGAAACTCGTTTGAGGCGTGCCGAAAAAGTTCTTGAAAGGATAGAAGACTCAAAAAGAAACACAAAAGTTAAGAGAAAAAGTGTCTATAGTAAAATATATGAAGAAACTCGCGATTTCAGACAAACTTTACACAATAAATTTGCAGACTTAATTAGCAAACATCGTTCAGGTATGACAATGCAATTAAATAATGAATTGTGTGATTTACGAAATCAATTATCTGCATTATTCCTTTCA
>JAIPJL010000112.1 GCA_021734165.1 bacterium
TGATGTTTGACATGATTGGTCTTGGACAGCAATGAATAACAAAAACATAACCAGTTTTCACAACGGGTAAAATACCTGTCCTAAACCGTTGTTTTGTAAAGAACAATTCTTTGTCTAAAATTTATTTTGGACAGCAGTGGTGATAGATATAAACTAATAAACGCCCTTGAACAAGATTATAGATTCACAAAAATATCCAATACTTACAACAATAATCCGATTTTTATAACACAAGAAGCTCTTTTCAAAAAATTGTGTTTTTTTTCATATAGGCTCTCATTAGCTAATATATGTAAGATGTCTATAAATACCTTTGCAAAGTATTTTGGTTGCTTGTTTCTCAACTTAACCTTAAATGAAATTACCTGCGAAGTGACAGAATTTGGTAGGAAATATAACTTTATTGCCAACTCTATAAATGATAAAGTTTTCATTTTTCCCATTTCCAGATTTCTAAGGTTTGTAAATGCAAATTTAAAAGAACATTATCTAGATTATATGCTCAAATTATCAAACGAGAATCTAAGAACACTTACTTTATTACACAGCTTACCTTATTGGACTCGCTTAGGAATGAAATGGTCAGATCATAGAAGTAAGTTTATTCTTCTCTCGCGCGAAGGAATATTATCTCATTCAAGAGAAAATTTAGAGAATCTAGGAAAAAAATTTAATATTACTAGAGAACGTGCACGTCAAATAGAGGTAAAATCACGAATAATCATAAATAGATCCCAAAACTCAAAATATTTTCTCTACGGTTTGATAGGACATTTCTTAAAATCAAGGATCCCTTTATTATTAAACTCTCAATCACCAGAATGTAAATTGATTCTTTTTCTCAGCAAATGCTTAAATCTTCCTTGGTTTGAAGTACCAAATACCAATCTCATAATATTAGCTGTTACTGAGAAAGAATTCAGTCTACCCATGCCAAAAAAATCCAATGATTTCCTAATAGATAAAAAAGAAATTATAACATCTTTTAATAATCTGAGAAGTGTATTAACTGAGGACGAGGCAATAATTGTTAGTAATGAATTTTCTAAAGCTGTCAAAGTACCTATACTACGTGAGAGAGTTTACATTTCCCTATTAAAGTTAGGAAGACCTTCACATTATACTGTGATCACTGATAAACATAATGAACTGTTTCCAAATAACTCCTCAAATGAGAATTCAGTGCATAGTACTCTGGTAAATGGTCATGGTCAACTAGGGTTTATATGGATTGGGAAACATGGCACTTATGGATTGAAAGAATGGGGATATGAAAAACCGGATCCCTATTTTGATACTGTAAAAGAAATCGTTCAGAAAGCATACGAGCGAAATAAAAAACCTGTACATAGTAATTATATTCTATCAGAGCTTTGTAAAATCCGCAAAGTATATAATCCAAATTCCATTCAGGCAGCAATATTTGCTAATCAGTATATCAAGCAAGTAAGTAAAGAATTCTTTATACCAATTTCTGAGTCTCATACTAATTGTGATTCTGATGAGGAGTCAATTGATAATGCGCTTCGCGAATTTGAAAAAGGATTGTCTAAGGATACTGAGTAACATAATGATTCATCCAAGAATAATTACATCACAACATAAATCCATTTGACCCCAAACCACAAATCCCCCGGTTACATCCTGTTCGAGGATGGAACACGGTTTAAAGGTTACTCCTTTTACGGAAAAACCGCCTGCTTTGGTGAGGCGGTTTTTAATACATCACACACCGGCTACCAGGAAATCCTGACGGATCCTTCCTACAGTAGGCAGATCATAACCTTTACCGCGCCACATATCGGAAATGTTGGTATCAACAGCCAGGATTATGAATCAGCGAGGATTCATGCTGCCGGAGCGGTTATCCGCAGCCTTTCCCCCCATCCCAGCAACTGGCGCGCTGAAAAAGACCTGGTTAGCTGGCTGAACGAAGCTGAAGTTCCAATACTTGCTGACGTGGATACGCGAGCTGTTACACTGCATATCCGCGATAAAGGGGCAATGCGAGCCGGTCTTTTTCCGGAAAGTATCCCTGTTAAAAAAGCATTAGAACAAATACTTGAAACACCATCCATGACAGGCGCCGATCTTGCGGGTGAGGTTTCCTGTAAATCTGCTTATGTGTTTTCAAGCGATGATATAGATTCTAAGTGGTATCATCGTATTGAAAGTGGATCTGGTCTTAACGTCGCTGTTATTGATTTTGGAGTAAAACTCAATATTTTGCGTGAGCTTGCATCAAGAGGTTGCGATGTAACTGTACTGCCGGCATCAATACCTTCCGCGGAAATAGTGTCCGGAGGATTTGACGGTATTCTGCTTTCTAACGGACCGGGTGATCCCGCTGCTGTAACATACGGGATTGAAACAATAAGGGATTTTATTAAAGAAAACATCCCTCTCTTTGGAATCTGTCTTGGTCATCAACTACTCGCTCTTGCTGCCGGTTTAGAGACTTTCAAACTTCCATTTGGACATCGCGGCGCTAATCATCCTGTTCGCAGGGAGTCAGATAAGGTTGTTGAAATCACCAGTCAGAACCACGGATTTGCGGTTAAAAATGAAAAACTTGACTCCGACTGGAGCATTACTCACATCAACCTAAACGATAATACTATCGAAGGAATAGAACACATCAGTAAACCCTTCTTTTCGATACAATACCACCCTGAAGCCAGTCCCGGACCACATGAGGGAAAGACCTACTTCGACCGCTTCATAGAGGAGATGCGCCATACCAAAGCGTGAGAATATCAATTCAGTTATGGTGCTCGGAAGCGGTCCAATTGTTATCGGTCAGGCTTGTGAATTCGACTATTCCGGCACTCAGGCTGTCAGAGCATTGAAAGAAGAAGGCATTCGCGTTATCCTCATTAACAGTAATCCCGCAACGATTATGACCGATCCATCCCTTGCTGATTCTACTTACATCGAAGCGCTTGAAACAGATATGGTTGAGCGTATCATAGCTATCGAAAAACCGGATTGTATTCTTCCGACTATGGGCGGTCAGACAGCGCTCAATCTGACAATGGATCTAGAGGCAAAGGGTGTGCTTAAAAAGTACGGAGTGAGATTACTTGGAGCTTCAATCCGAGCTATACGCATGGCTGAAAATCGCGAGGAGTTTCACCATACTATGCGGCGTATCGGACTCGAAATACCTATAGGTGGCTTCGCAAAATCTCTTTCTGAAGCACGTTCGGTTCTCACTAAAACAGGGCTTCCTGCAATCATAAGACCATCTTTTACTCTGGGTGGTGTTGGTGGATCCGTTGTCTATAACCAGGAGGAGTTTGAAGAACGAGTCGAATGGGGATTAAACAGGAGTCCTATCGGTGAAATACTGATCGAGGAAGCGTTGATTGGCTGGAAGGAATTTGAGCTTGAAGTTATGCGCGACAATGCTGATCAATGTGTGGTTGTCTGTTCAATCGAAAACATGGATCCGCTTGGTATTCACACTGGTGACAGCATTACGGTCGCTCCCGCAATGACTTTGACAGATAAAGAATACCAGATTATGCGTGACGCCTCTTTCGCAATTATACGTGAGATCGGTGTTGCGACAGGCGGCAGCAATATCCAGTTTGCCGTTAATCCCAAAAACGGACGAATGGTTGTAATTGAGATGAATCCAAGGGTCAGCCGCTCCTCAGCTTTAGCATCCAAAGCAACCGGTTTTCCTATAGCAAGGATAGCTGCAAAGCTCGCAATCGGTTATAGACTTGATGAGATTACTAACGCTATCACACTTAAAACACCGGCTTGTTTCGAACCCGCTCTAGATTATATAGTCGTTAAAATCCCGCGCTGGACATTTGAGAAATTCCCGACGGTTAATCAAACACTCGGCAGCCAGATGAAGTCCGTTGGGGAAGTGATGGCTATTGGCAGAACTTTCCCTGAAGCGCTGCAGAAAGCTCTACGCAGTCTGGAGCAGGATCGCTATGGGCTTGGGGCTGATGGAAAAGACGTCATTCTGTCCGATAATGTTGAACCACATTTACTATCCGAATGGCGTGATATGGTCAGACGAAAGCTCACAACGCCACGCCCTGAGAATATCTTTTTCCTGCGTCATGCGCTGAAATTGGGAATCAGCGTCGAGGATATCTGCCAGATTACTGGAATCGACCGCTGGTTTATCGATCAGATTGCTCTTATCGTTGAAGAGGAAAAGAGCCTGCGAACGCTCGCATCATCATTTCTTGGAGATTTTACCTCATTACGACACTCGATTTCGCCTGAGCGACTTAAACAAGCAAAACGAATGGGATTCTCAGACAGGCAGATAGCACACCTGCTGATGAGTGATTTAACCACTGTGCAAAGACTGCGTGACGCTCATGAAGTCAATCCGGTGTATCTTTCGGTTGATACATGTGCAGGAGAATTTGAAGCCGAGACACCGTATTATTATTCCTCTTACGAAACCAACTCAGGAGGTGTTGAGATTGGAAATAAACCCAGGATTATTATACTCGGCAGCGGACCCAACCGTATCGGACAGGGTATCGAGTTCGATTATTGCTGTGTTCAGGCGTCACTGGCATTGAAAACGGAAGAATATTGCAGCATAATGATCAACTGCAATCCGGAAACGGTATCCACTGATTATGATATTTCCAGCCGACTGTATTTTGAACCGATCACACTTGAAGATGTAATGGAGATTTGCAGGATAGAAAAGCCTGATGGTGTAATTGTTCAATTTGGTGGGCAGACGCCTCTGAAGATCGCAAAAAAACTTGAAGAAAACGGCATTAAAATACTCGGGACGCCACCCTCGAGCATCGCAGATGCTGAAGATCGGCGAAAGTTTGGAAAGATACTTCGTAACCTGAACATTCAGCACCCTCCCTATGGCATAGCAAACCATTTAACAGAAGTTGAGGGTATCGCTACCCGGATTGGTTATCCTATTCTCGTTCGTCCGAGTTTTGTGCTGGGCGGCAGAGCTATGGAGATCGTTTATGATGTGGATGGTTTAAGAAAATACCTCCGTGAGTCTGCCGGAGAAGTGACTCCCGAACACCCGGTGCTGATTGATCGTTACATCGAAGATGCCTACGAGTTTGATGTAGATGCGGTTTCGGATGGAAGCGAAACCTTGATTTGCGGGATTATGCAGCACATTGAGGAAGCCGGTGTTCACAGCGGCGACAGTGCCTGTGTCCTTCCACCATTTATACTTACCGACGAGCAGCGTGAAAAGATGACAACTATAATCAGAACTCTCGCAAAAGCGTTGCATGTAGTAGGTATGATGAATGTGCAGTTTGCTTTCCGTGACGAACAGATGTACGTATTGGAAACGAATCCTCGCGCGAGTAGGACGCTTCCCTTTGTCTCAAAAGCAACAGGCGTGAACTGGGTTAAGGTCGCAACTGATTGTATAATTGGAAAACGGCTTTGCGATTCTGGTATTAAGGAAGTTTTAGATCCGGGACATTATGCGGTTAAAGAAGTTGTCTTTCCATTCAGCCGCTTTGAAGGAGTAAGCACATTTCTCGGACCAGAAATGCGTTCAACCGGTGAAGTCATGGGAATTGCAAACACTTTCAGTGAAGCCTATTCAAAGGCGGAGTACGCTGCCGGAACCTACCTGCCATCAAAGGGTTCGGTATTTATCTCAGTTAACGAGCATGACAGACCGTTAATTTCGGAAATAGCAGGTCAATTAGCTCAATTAGGTTTCAAGATTATCGCTACGAGAGGCACAAAAGCGATTCTTAAAGCAAACAACATCGAAGCGGTGTTTGTTTACAAGGTTAATGAAGGTCGTCCGAATATAGTGGATCGATTGAAAAATGGCGATATTCAGATGCTTATAAATACTCCACTCGGAAGGGATTCATATTTTGATGAAAGAATTGTCGGTGAGACTGCCTACCGGATGGGATTACCTTTACTTACGACATTATCCGCTGCCAAGGCAGCTATAGGAGCGATTGAGGCGATCGAGAAAAAACCTCTTCAACCTTTCAGGTTACAGGATGTTAAACAATCCTGACATATTAAACCATACTATCAATGTTGTTGACATTAATTCTAAGCGATTTCCAAATATCATCCATTTCTCTCCCTTGAAGTCTCAGAGCTTCTAATGATCCGGTATAAAGTGGATCCGGTTTTGGATTACCACTGACGCCTACACCATAATGATGTGCCATGTAATTTGCAAGATGTATAAGGTGGACTTCGTAATTATCCGGACTCACAGCCATCGGATCATGATGAAAGCTGACAGCATTCACCAATTGTTTTGGTAAGCCCCATGCTTCCGTAATCATTCCGCCAATTTCCGCATGGTCGATTTCGATTATTCTTCTTGAAACGCTATGCAGGGACTCCTCCTTTTCAATGGCAATCCCGATCACATACTCAAACAAGTCCTTAAAATGCTGAATCAAAATGACTTTGCCGAAATCGTGTAATAATCCCATAATAAATGCTTCTTTACTAAAGGAATCTTTTGTTTTTCTTGATAATGCCTGCGCAATATATGCTGTACAAAGGGAATGTTTCCAGAATTCTCTCTGGTTAAAGAAATCGCTATGTAAGTCAATTTTAACAGATTGCATCAGACAGGCAGCTTGTGCAATATTGACGATTTCTCTGAAACCCAGAATTACTACAGCACGATCAATGTTGCCTATTTTACGGTGAAATCCGTAAAAGGCGCTGTTTACAACCTTCAGAATCTTTGATGCAAGAGCTAAATCATGAGAGATAATCTTCGCAAGATCACTCGCTTTGGCATTCGGATCTGAGCTTTTCTCGACGATCTCGTATGCTAACTTTGGCAAAGGCGCTAATTCCTTAATCCTGCCAATCATACTGCGATCCAAGGAGAGAGCGTTACTGCTTTTCTCCTCATGCCTGCTCATTGTTACCCTGCGTTTAGCGGGATCGGTAGTAAACAGTAATGATAAATGCCAGTTTAATGCAAAGTGGTTGATTGGCTTCTGTAAAAAGCCGAATGCCCCCATGTGTTTTGCTCTTAATTTAAGCTGTTGTGAACGAGTTGAAGCGCATACCAGAACGGGAGTACCCCTCCATTCAGGATTATCGTCAATCGTCATCAACAGCTTGGAAGCAGGATTGTCACGAAGTATCCATTCAGTGATAACTAAATCGGGTACTTCCTTTTCAATCATAATTAGAGCTTCATCAACACTGTCGGTTTGTCTTATACTTGCTGGCAGTACCTTAGCAATATCAACCCGTAGGCGAGCAATTTCTTCTGGATCTTTTATCAGAAGTAAAATATTTATCGGGGATATTTTTGCATTTCGCATAGGCACACAACTCAATTTAAGGTTTAGGGAGAACTGTCAGGATTTCAGTTATTGCAAATTCCTCCTGCCTGAAGTCACCACAAAATACACCTTTATTTACTGAAATGGTTCGTACGGTGAACACCTTTACATTATAATAGCTTTTTATTGGTATTCAAAGTATAATAATACTGATTTTTAATATTGCTTTACAGACTCAACTTTTAGCGTTGAATTCCAACCTTTCCGAATGTCAATAAGGAAATAATCATTGGATTTAATCGTAAAAAATGCATATATTGCATTATGAGTATTCTACATCGTGCATCAACTAATTTAAGTCTTTAATTAACATTTGTATAACACATAAAGGTATGATGTTTGCACTTGATTGATTCAATAATTTTTGAAAACTGAGGATCCCCTAAATGCAAAAAAGCGCTTTCACAGTACTGGTTTTATTTTGTTTACACTTTCTTACACACCAACTCACCGCTCAGGTGATGACAAGTTTCCCGGAGCAACACGCTCAGATTGTTAGCTCTGATGTAAGTTCCATTTCGATAAATTTCGAATTATCCGATTTGGAAAGACGAGAAGTCGTCAAGGAAAATGAAACTTTTGACTTCATGGGATTACCTAATGAAGGCATGATTTATGCCTATGGTGAACCCTTGCTGCCTTCCATGAGTAGGTTTGTAGTTGTTCCGCCCGATGTTGGTATCGAGTTGATTGTTCGAGCAAGTGAGCCCCGTCGTATTCAGGGAAGAAATTCTCCCGCAATTTGTGACGACGAAGGTCTTAACCAGACTATGTTTAAGGGATTTACACCCAATCGAAATTCGCGCTTTCCTGCAGAAGTAGCCGAGATGGCGGATCCGTATATCTTCCGAGGCGTCAGAGTTGTAAAGATCACAACATATCCGATTCAGTATGAATACGAAACCAACAGCTACATCGAATACGACCATATTGAGACAGAGTTGCGTTTTACTGATGATGCTCCTGTCAATCCTGTAAAGGTTCCAATCCGCCGCAATCGCAGTAAACATTTCCTGAATTTTATCGATGCACTTGCAATAAATGGTGAGGAAGTTGGTCGTGATGATCCTGACAGTGAACCGGAATATATTGGGCATTACTGCATAGCTCTAATGGGAGCGGTCCAAGAGTTTACGGCGCCTTTCATTGAATGGAGGCGTAAATCGGGATATAAGGTTGATGTGATTAACCTTGGGAATAATGGCAGTAATGTAAAACGCGAAATAGAAGAAATATATGATAGGGATCGCGATAATGGAATAGATCCGTTTGAACATTTATTACTCGTTGGTGATCGCCCCAGTTATGGTCACGGACCATCTCCCGAAGCTGTTTTACATGCTACTGATAACCAACATCGCGACTACGATTTTGCTTTGCTGGAAGGAAACGACGATCTCCCGGATGTGGGTATGTCACGATGGCCCTCTGGAACTGAGGCTACATGTCGGCTTGCGGTCGGTAGAACTCTCGCCTATGAAGCAACTCCTTACATGGAAGATACTTCATGGTTTACAAAGGGCGCTTGCTATTCTCAACACTGGGGTAACAGCGCTTACTACGCTTTCCATATCAGTCAATCCAGTGTTGTTCGCTGGGGAGTTGAAGTACTTGAAAGTCTTGGATTTGATGACGTCTGGTATTATGAAGATCTGGATTTTGATCAATTCGCTCAACGACTGGGACCTGAAATAGTCGATATCCTGAATGAAGGCAGGAATGTAATGCTTGGAAGAGCTGAATTGTACTGGTTCACAAGCAGACCGAGTAATCCTAACCGCAATTGGCAGGATTTTTACGATGATGTGGAGGATAACGAACACCGCATCTTCCCTGTTGAAATTAATACCTGTGGTCATGGCGAATGGTCGCGTGAAGTTATGTTCCGCGCTCATAAATCCAGCCCCGACTATTGGGATGAATTGAGAGGACCTGTAACCACTACATTTACATGGAGTGGTCCCGTTACCACACCCAACAACGCTATATGGCTCGAAATGGTCAATGGACTGGTGCTCAGAGACCTGCCGTTTGGTTGGGCTTACACTTTTGGAATCTCTGCTTATGAGCAGTATATACCCCAACAAGGAGGTATTAGCTATACTAATTTCAGGCGAGATGTAAATGATTTCGGTGATCCTGGCTTGCAGATTTGGAGAGGAGTGCCAACGGTTGTCGAGGCTGAATTCCCGGCAACAATAACCGAAAGCACAAAAATGATAGAGGTACATGTTACCGATGCTGCAAATCACGAAAATCTCCCCGGCGCTCAGGTTACATTGTACTCACCTATGGACATGCCTGCTTATGACGATGCTGATTATGCCGATTATGATGATATGGTTATGCTGACCAAGAAAACTGACGCTGAAGGTATAGCGCGCTTTAATTTTGAGGAACAAGTATTCGATTACCGTTATGAACTTTTTGTAACCATTACCGGTCGCAGTATCTGCCCGTATTTTGGTGAAATCGAAGTGGAAAGAAACGAAACGGCTGTAGATATTGCGAGCTATATTATCCTAAATAGTGATGACGAAGAGATTGATGAGATTAATCCGGGTGATACTCTTTCAGTTGCATTGACAGCGATAAATCTGTCAGAAGATCAGTTAAATAATGTAACTGCCGTGATTAGCAGCGCTTCGCCATGGATAAGCACACCTGAAAACCAGATTTCTTTCGGAAACATTGCAGGTGAAGAAAGCGCTGAAGGAAATGAAACAGTCACCTTTATCGTTTCACCAGCCTGTCCGGACGGCGAAACAAGACCCATTACCAAACCGCAGTTAATTGTTGATTTCCAGTTTGATAATGGAAGCTCTTATTCAGGAATATTACTGAATCCATCAGCTCCTAACTTTGAAGTCCACAGCATCGTTGGGGGAGGTATAATCTCAACTGACAGAGAAGATTTGGATATTGAGCTTACGAACATCGGCGGTATTGGTGCAACAGATGTGCACGGAAGAATGTCATCGCTGGGATTAGGAGTTAGTATCACGCAGAGTCAAGCGCGTTGGAACGATCTCGAACCAGATCACAGTAATCGAATTAATGGCAATAAATTTGAGGTTTCAGGCAACAATATTGTCCCGCCCGGATTCCGTAATCCGATGATGCTGATTGTCACCGCTAATAATGGCTTTATCGATACGGTCTATTTCGAACTGCAAATCGATGAACCGCATGAGAACGCTCCTTCACCACCCGATCCATTTGGTTATATGTGTTTCGATGATACAGACGAAGGTTGGGAGATCACCCCTGAATATGATTGGATTGAGATCAGTACCGAAGAACGCGATCCTGATTTCGAAGGAACAATGATCGAATGGCCGGGAGAAGCAGACTTTGATAGAGGTGAAAATGCTGTCATCGATCTTGGTTTTACTTCAAGGTTGTACGGCAGAGATTTTGATCAGATCACAGTCAGTACTAATGGTTATATTGGAATCGGTGATCAGGGTAACGCTGTCAATTTCCAGAATTGGCCAATGGATCGTGCTTTGGGTGGTGCGGTCGGAATGCTTGCCCCATTATGGGATGATCTGCGCGTTCCCGATGATGGTGGTATTTATTACTACTATGATGAAGGTGATTCCAAGTTTATTGTCGAGTGGTACAATGTCAAACATGCTGCAAATAATGACCGGATGACTTTCCAGGTGATTATTTATGATGCTGCTGTATGGATTGTTGAAGAAACCGGTAATCCTTTCATTTTATTCCAATATAAAGAAGTTTACAATGAACAACGGGTCAGATCCGGTGGACAACCAACCAATGCAGCCTGGACCAACTGCATTCCCTACGCTTCAATTGGAATTTCAAGTCCTGATGGATACGGGATTAACTATACGTTTAATGATGATTATCCGGTCTGGGCGGCAGAAATTGAAAACCGTCGCGCAATTCTTTTCACTACAACGCCACGTTTCAAATCCGGCTGTCTCGAAGGTTGGGTTTATGATTATTACGATGATTCACCTATAGAAAACGCCGTGGTTTATACCAAGCATGGTTTTACCACGCTTACAGATGAAAATGGTTATTATTTTATACAGGATGCTCTTGCTGAGGTTTTGTTTGATATAACCGCTTCAAAATTCAGCTATAATGATTCCACGTACAGAGATACGCTCCTCGCTGAAGCAGATACGATGGAAATAAGTTTTAAACTTCTCCATCCTGAATTCACACCTTCTACATTAGGTATCACTCAACTTCTGGATTCCGGATTGACAACCATCCAGCATTTCAACATTGAAAACACCGGCAACGGACCGTTAGACTGGACACTGGCTCGAAAGCTTCCCGGTAACGCAGACGTCGATCCCTGGGAATTCAGAATGTCTTATGCAATAAGCGATTCTGTTGCTGACGCCCGTGTTGAAGGCGTTAT
>JAIPJL010000113.1 GCA_021734165.1 bacterium
TCCTCACGTGACGGAAAAGTGATGTAAACGCTCCTTTTTGTTCCAACGGGTTTTGGTGTGACGAAGTCACAGTGTGACCCGACGGCAAGTGACGCTATAACAATAAACCATGGAAACCATGTCCGGTTATATTGACGATACCGTCGTTGAAAAAGTACGAAATGCCATAAACATCGCTGAAGTCATTGGCGGCTATATCAATCTGAAACGCAAGGGGCAAGGTGACTACTGGGGTCGTTGTCCTTTTCACCAAGAGAAGACTGCATCCTTCCATGTTCGTCCCGACCGTGGTATGTTCCACTGCTTCGGTTGTGGCAAAGGTGGTAATGTATTTACCTTCCTGATGGAGATCGAGGGTGTTTCATTCAGTGAAGCAGTTAAAATGCTGGCTGAACGAGTCGGGATTGAGATAAAAACGACGGTTGACACTAAAAGCTCGGCTCAGGTACGCAATCACAAAGACATGCTTTTTCAAGCCACCGAGATTGCGGAATCCTGGTTTCATAATAATCTGCTTAAAACGAATAGAAGTAAAGAAGCAACCACCGCTTACAATTACCTCATCAACCGCGGACTGACGCCCGAAATGATCCTCAAATACAGACTTGGCTGGGCGGAATCAGGCTGGGATGGACTGATTCAGTATGCAGAGCGAAAAGGCGTCAAAGGCAGTATCCTCGCTGAAGTCGGTCTTGCTTCCCAGCGCAAAGATAAAACAGGTTTTGTTGATCGTTTCAGAGCCCGTATTATCTTCCCGATACAGAATCTTTCCGGTAAGCCAATCGCTTTCGGAGCGCGGCGTCTTGATGGCGTCACCCCCGATGACGATGAAGCTAAGTACATCAATTCACCGGAATCGGTTGTCTATAGTAAAGGTAATAACCTCTACGGTTTATTCACGGCGCGGGAATCCATCCGCAAAACAGGACACGCCTGGATGGTTGAGGGTTACACCGACCTATTGGCTCTAATTCAGGCAGGGCTCGATAATTCTGTCGCTTCGCTTGGTACAGCGCTGACCATAGATCAGGCAAAGCTGATAAACCGCTTCACTTCGAAGGTTATTGTCGTTTATGATTCCGATGAAGCAGGTCAGAATGCCGCCAAGCGATCTGCTGACGTACTAACCCAGGCTGGGCTTGATGCGCGTATGGTAATATTGCCGGCAGGTGAAGATCCGGATTCGCTGCTACAAAGAGAGGGAAAAGACCTTTTGATAGAAACGCTGAAACATGACCTGTCATTCGTCGAGTTCTATCTGACTACCACGCTCAAGAAACAGGGCAGGGATTCACTCCATGAAGCTGATAATGCGGAGAAACTGTCGGCTGCGCGCTCTCTGATGGAGATCATTCAGAACATACCATCTGCCGGCCAGCGTGACCTTCTTAAAGCGGAATTAGCACAGACCATAGGTATCCAACCTCATGCGCTTGAGAGCGAGCTAAACCGCTTCAGAACACGATTCGCTGAACAGGATGACGCCGTATCGGATCAGCGTTTGAACGTTCCGCCCGATGCAGTACCTGAAAGGGATCTGCTGAAATCGCTGCTGGCTCAACCGCAGTTAATTGCTGAAAAGCTGCCCGAACTCTCATCTGATATGTTCAGCTTTCAGCCATTGAAGAGCATTTACACAACGCTTGAAAAAGCGATACTCAAGGGAGAGCGCATCGAAATGTCATCGCTTCCTGAGCGCTTTAACGATCCGAGGATCCGCTCATTTATCGCAGAAGCTATATTACCAGGCTATGATGAGACCATCGACGACGCCAGAAACACCATTAAGGCTGCTCTCAAGCTGATTCAACTGCGGGAGTTGAAGAGGCAGTATTCCGATCTTGAGCGCAGGATACAGATCGCCGCGCGGGATGGTAAACCTTTAAGGGATCTGATGCTTGAGTCGCGTGAGTTGACAATGAAGATGCAGGATCTGAAATAAGTTGCAAGTGTAAAGTTTCGCGGCAGTTTTCGGCAAAGAATCCGGGTACTCAAAATTATCGTCACATCGTCACAGAATCGCCGGAAAGCCTTACCGGATAAGGGTTAGAGGGTGTGACGGAAATGTGACGGAAGGTGACGAAGTCAATTACGAATTAGGAATTACGAATTACGGATTGTGAATTATAGTAACGAGTTAAATGTGAATTGTCAAGTTATCAAGTAATCAAGTGAGCAAGTATCGACAGCGCAGGCATCTGTCGGATATAAGAAAATTCGACTGTTCCGTCAGGTCTTGCTGCGACGAAGTCGGGGTGTGACCTGACGATAAGTAAGTAATACTCAGATATTTATGAACTCAAAGGAAACATCATGCGTTACACGATAATTACAGTTTTAAGTATTGCAGTTATCATGGCTGCGGGGATTGCGGGAAAGCTCTGCGCCAAAGAGTGGATTGAACAGGCAATCAGAATGACACATGGCGACAGGAATGGAATTGACGGTAGATACTTAACTGTTGCAATCGACAGTCATGATGATATCCATACTTATTATGGCTATCGAAATTTCCAGAATGAAGATTATGCTCGTCAACAACCAGTCTATCAGAAATTCAATCACTTTGGTGAAGCTTTGACAGAACCATTGGTTTTGGGAGTTGAAATTGGATTGCCAGATACTTTAGAATCAGTTACTCCCTGGGACATGTTCAAGGATGAAGACGATAATCTATACTTGCTTTGGTCAAATAATAGAGAAATGAACTACTCTAAGCTTAACAGAAACGGTGAAGTATTGCTTGACTGGATTGAATTAACAGGCGTTCGATACTCAGTGTGTTCTTCAGGTCGATATCCACAAATTGCCGTTGACTCCGAAGGCAATATAATTGTAATGGCGGTTGCTGAATTTGAAGACTCCGCCCCTCTACTTTGCCTCAGATACAATCCTGAAGGCGAACTGATGGATACAATTCACGCATTAGCCCCACAATATGCGATCTTTGTCAATCTCATCTTAGAAATAGATTCAGAAGACAATATATATGCCGTATGGCAGACCAACAATGATGATTATATTGTGCACTATAGAGTGCACTATAGCAAGATAGAAATGAATGATAACGTGATTGTTGATGATTACAGCTTGCCTCAAATTAATTGTGAAACAGGTTTAACCTTAACCAGTTTTGCATTAAGCAGAAATTGTTATCCAATATTCCACGTTTTTGATAGTTTTGAAGATAGAACTGATTCCTATTTAATAAAGTTAGATAACGATCTTGAAGAAGAATTCCGAACTAATATTGGAAATGCCTTTGCGGGATATTCTGATGGGTATCTTTTTATCGACGATTCTGATAACATTCATATCACAGATGCATTTTACATGCCTGATTTACATGAGTACAGGTTCTTGGGATACACTGAATTGAGCGAAAATGGTGAAATAATTGATTCAGTACAGGTTATTCATGACAGAACCATGCGGGAAGGACGCAGACCAGCTGGGTGGGATAGTGAACATGTGTTTAAATTTAGTGATGGATTAATTGGAATTATTTGGCTTGATGATAGACACGCAGAATCGGCATCATTAGGAAAGGAACTTTATATCCGTCATACTATTCCTGAAAATATTATTGAGAGCAATAATGACAGTCAATTATTATCATTTTCACTTCTGCCCAATTATCCAAATCCTTTTAACAGTTCGACCTGTATAACCTTCACACTGCCTTTGGCGAGCACAGCAGATTTACAAATCCTTGACATCAGTGGAAGAACGGTTTACAATCAGAGCATTTATAGCACCAATGGAGGCAATAAGTCCATCATCTGGGATGGAATTGATAATAATGGTGTTCCTTTACCCAGCGGTAGTTACTTAATCAGGTTAGTTAGTGGAAACAGCCAGTCAGTCGGAAATGTTGTTTTAATGCGGTAAATTACTGTAAAAGGAAAAGAAAAGACTACAAAGGAAAACATCATGCGTTACACAATTATCACGGTTTTAAGTATCATCATTCTCCAGGCAGTGGGGCTTGAGGGAAATCTCTACGCCAAAGAGTGGTCGGATGAGGTGAGATTAACGAATGCTGAAAGTAATTTTATTAACTACTGGTTTGAGGTTGATGTTGATAGCCGGAATGATATTCATTTAATGTATGAATATAATGGATACTGTAATGAGGATTATAATAGATCACAAGCAGTAATCCAGAAGTTCAATCGTTTTGGAGAAGCTCTTACTGATCCGGTTATTATTGGAGAAACTGTTGACCTTCCGGATACTGCAGGAAACGCATACGACATATTTATTGACAGCGATGATAACATCTATATTCTTTGGGGAGAAAGAAATCTTCATGTAACAAAATTTAATAGGGACTATGAAGTAATTATCAATGATGCATATCTCGAAGGAACAACCATTCGCTTTGCTGATTCACGCCCACAAATGGTTGTTGATTCCGAAGGAAATATTATTGTCATTGCACGGGTTTATAATCCCGAAATTCCAATTGACCAAAGACGAAGCTATGTAGTCTATGGGCGATATTCAGATGAGGGTGAACTGATTGACACTCTTCAAATTCTTCAGGAAGAAAATAGTATATATACTTCACTTTATGTTGAGATTACAAGCGAAGATACGCTTCATTTGGCTTGGAAAAAAAACAATCCCAATAATAGTGTCCATTATAGCAAAGTTAGCCCTGATGGAGAATTCATTATTGATAATTTTCAGCTTCCATTTATGGATTGGGATGCAGGTATCGGTTTGGGCTGCTTCTTCTTGGATAATAACAATAATCCACTATTCACGATTCACGATTCTATAAGATTACACCTAAAACGCTACAATAACGATCTTGAGGAAGATATTAATGCCTATATAGCTACGTGTGAATTAAGATGGGGTGATATCTACGTTGATAATGCTGGTAACATCCATATAGTTGAAGGTTTTGACGACGATAGCTATAATGATAGTAGACGCTTCATCGGATACATTGAGTTCAATGAAGAAGGTGAAATAATAGACTCTCTACAAATTGTGCATGATGCCCGGATGAACGGTGACTATGGAAGAACTGCGCTTTGGTCAATGATGGAGTTGTTTGCTATCAATGACAGTACTGTCGGAGTTATCTGGAATGACGATAGATTCAGACAGATTGATACCGGTATTGAGCTTATGATGAGATATAGCGTTTCAAACAATGGAATTGACTCATCACCTCCGGTTGATTATTCAAATTCCTTTAGACTATTGCCTAATTACCCTAATCCTTTTAACAACCAGGTATCAATATCCTATCAAATCCCTGTTCCAGGGAATGTTAAGCTGAGAATTTATGATGTTCGTGGGAGATTGGTTGAACAGTTGGTAGATAGCCATGCAATCGCAGGTGAATATAAAACTATCTGGAAGAGTCAGACTTCGGGGATATATCTAATTTTGTTGCAGACTGAGACAGCTTCAGTTGTGAAGAAAGTTGTCTGTGTGAAATAAGTTGGCAAGTTCACAAGTTGACAAGTTAGCAAGTTTACCGGAGTAACGAAGCTTGCTTCGTTGTTGCGTTAGCTCAGGCAAGCCTGAGCACTCCGGCGTTGTATTACGGGTAGGGCAGGCATCCCTGCCTGTCATTGACACCACTAAACTCCGATACCACGAAACTACGACACCACTACACCACGAAACCCCGCCATTACTTCAAAGCAATTTCAACCTGTTCCTGAAGCTCTTTAAGTCGGAACGGTTTCATCAACACGGCTGAGCCTTCGTGAGCATCCATAGCCTTTTGCGCGTCACCCGCCTCAAATCCAGTCATCAAAATCACAGGCAGTTTATGCCCTGCTTCACGCAATTTTTCAAGAAGTTCAATGCCACTCATCACCGGCATCAGTACGTCGGTCAGGATAAGATCTATGTTTTTCTCGCTGAGCAGATCAAGCGCTTGTTGTCCGTTCTCAGCTTCGATAGCTTCATATTCAAGAGCCTGCAATACTTTAACTAATAATTTGCGTTCAACAGGCTCGTCTTCTACTACTAAAATAGCTTTTTTATTCATTTTCCGAATAACCACCGCACATTTTTTTGTTCAATTTTCAATCAGATCAGGAAATATAAAACCTGATATAAAGGATTCCAAGTGAAAATCAAGTATTAAAGAAAATAATTTATGCTGACACGTACTAGATCTGCAAGTAAATAGTCTATAGCACTTCTTGAAAGTTTTGCATTATTTGAGTTTCTGGCAGATTTCAAGTGAAGTTTGCGAAACATAATCTGCCAGGTTACGCTTCGCTTGAAACCCGGCAGTAACTCTTATGATTTTCACCTAATACTTTCGGGAAATGCTATATATGCTAAAAATTACCCTTTAACCGTCCCCATAGGTTTTAACCTTGCTACTTTAAGCGATATTCCCGCGCCGTGAACCGCTTCGACGACATCATCCACATCTTTGTAAGCTTCAGGAACTTCTTCGTTCAGCGTCCATTTCCCCTGTGATCTGACCACGATACCACGTTTAGCGAGACTGTGACGAATATTGGTATTTTTTGTTGCCCTGACCGCTGCTTTGCGGGAAAGAACTCTGCCTGCGCCATGGCAGGCGCTGCTGAAACTTGTTCTCCTTGCTTCTTCCGTACCGACCAGCACATACGAAGCTCGTCCCATATCACCGGGTATCAATACCGGCTGTCCTATATGCCTGTATTTTGGCGGAAGCGAAGCGTCACCCGGACCTACTGAACGTGTAGCGCCTTTGCGATGAACACATAACGCTCGATTTTTTCCTTCGATCTCGAAGTTCTCTATCTTGGCAATGTTATGACACACATCCCAAAGCATACTCAAGTCAGGATTAAGAATGCTTTTTCGGTAGAAATCGTTAAATACACTCCTGATCAAACCGACCATTGCCAGCCTGTTAGCCCAGGCAAAGTTGGCAGCGCATTTCATGGCGGACAGGTATTCCTCACCTTCCCTTGATTTGATCGGAGTGCAGGCGAGCTGCCTGTCGGGAAGCTCAAGTCCGTAGCGTCTGACGGCGTCCTGCATTTTTTTAAGCGAATCATCGCATACCTGGTGACCAAGCCCGCGCGATCCGCTGTGGATCATCACTACCGTCTGTCCTTTGAAAAGCCCAAACGCATCCGCAGCAGTTTTGTCAAATATCTCCTCAACAACCTGAATTTCAAGGAAATGATTGCCGGATCCCAGCGTCCCAAGCTGTTTCAATGCTCTTTCCTTGGCTCGTTTAGATAGCAGTGAAGCGTCACCATTAGTTAAGCAGCCCTTTTCTTCCATCAGTTCAAGATCATCATTCGACGCCAATCCCTGCTCAATCAGCCATCTGGCGCCGCGCTCCAAAACTGCATTCATGCTTTTATTGTTAAGTCGAATGCTGCCTTCGGATCCGACGCCGCAGGGCACTTCTGCAAAGAGCGCATCGACGAGACTGGGGATATCCTTGCGAATTTCGGAGGCTGTCAGTTTGCTTTTCAGCAGTGTGACACCGCAGTTGATATCGTAACCCACTCCTCCGGGTGAAATGACTCCTTCATCGAGGTCGAATGCAGCCACGCCTCCGATAGGAAAACCATATCCCCAGTGAATATCCGGCATTGCCATTGAAGCTCCGACTATACCGGGCATGGTTGCTACATTTGCCACTTGTGAGGCTGCCTTGTCATTAATAATCTGAGGAATCATCCTTTCGGAAGCGATGATTTCCCCCGGCACGCGCATCCCTGCCTGATAGTCAACAGGAATTCGCCAGCGGTAGGGAGCGATCTGTTTTAAAATGTTATCTGAGTTACTCATTCATACATCCAATACAATCTTGACTTTCAATGATTTCCCCTTTTCAATTCTTATATCGTGATACGTGGCAGCCTTGATCTCTCTTGTGAATCTCAGTCCATGTCCTTGGCTTTTACCCTTTATGACAGCAGTTACCTGAGCGCTATCAAACGATACATTTTCGACAGTAAAAGGGTAGAAATCCTTCACCTGGCATAGATACAGTAATTCATTAAGCAGCCTAATCAGACGCTCTTCATCGTCATAACCATCGGCAATGATCTTTGCAACATTCAAATCCGGCAGGATTGCCTGATCTTCCTCGCCTGTCAACAGGGCAATGACTGCTTCGAGACCGGATTGAAAGAGGTTTTCCCTGCTGTCGGCTTCAATCTCAACAGCGAGGTCAGCCGGATGATCAACGAAACGGAATTTTCTCATCTTCTAACTTAATTTTTGACAGGATTTACAGGATATACAAGATTTCTTAGCAGACAGAAACGCCTATGCTAAAGTTCAGAGCCCAGCCTTCATACGGAATTTTCTCATCTTCTAACTTAATTTTTGACAGGATTTACAGGATATACAAGATTTCTTAGCAGACAGAAACTCCTATGCTAAAGTTCAGAGCCCAGCCTTCATACGGAATTTTCTCATCTTCTAACTTAATTTTTTGACAGGATTTACAGAATATACAAGATTTCTTAGGAGACAGAAACTCCTATGCTAAAGTTCAGAACCCAGCCTTCATCAGGCTGTTTTGACACGCTGAAGCGTGAACTCTAAACATCGGTCATTATGATAATAATACAAGCTTATTCATCCCTTTCCCTGAATTTCATTTCCAGCTTCACTTCCTTGCCTGCTTTGATTTCGAACCATTGCAGACTTATATCCGCACCTCCACTTTCAAGACGGTAGGCGTTAGTTAGACAGTACAATCCCACAGGCAGTTCCTGGGGGAATTCAACTTCATTGAAGGGTTTTTTATAACCGAAATCCACTGCATTACCAACGTCACCAAGCCACTCCTGTACTGCCCAGTCTTGGAAATAAAGCGTTTTGCTGAGTACGCTGTCCGGAGCCCCGTAACTCACCGTGAGCAAACCTTTCTTTGCCGACTTTTTCTTTTTAGATTTTTCTTCGATTACCTGCACCACCTGCCATTTTCCTTCGTCCCAGACTTCGACCCTGTCTGAGATCGGACTGAACCGCGCCGGAATTCCTCTTGCACGGCAAAGAGCTACATAGAGCAATTCAATATCATTCTGTCGCGCTCGTCTCAGAAGCAGTACTCCTTCAGGCGTCAAACCCGGACCAAGCCGATCCGGAGTTTCTTCTATTTTTATATTTTCACGCAGCCAGTTGATCATGTTTTTGTCATGCTTGGAGCTAATCAGTTTCGGATTTTCTTTAAGAAAAGTAAGCAATGGTTCACGCCAAGCAGACGACGGCTCCCACCTGATACGCGGCGCTACGATATTGTCACGGATGCGCTCATATCTAACTGTATCGGATTTCAAATCGCTGTTATCACTGAGGAAATCGATCAGATTCCAATCCAGAGTAGTATTATTCAGATGATCGTTCAACATATCGGGAGTGAAATCACGCAAATCTTTTTTTGTAAGTGATTCAAGCAGCATGAAACGGGTGCGTACTTCACGCGGAGAATACATATAAAACCTAATCATTACTTTTGCTGGTGAATCCTCAAGTACTTCTTTCATTCCCGGATATATTCCGGTCAGAAATAGATAGATATTTCCCCAATTTCCTCGTGCTGTTTCAAGAATTTCAAGCGTTTTTGCAGAATCAAGCCCATACAGACTGCTGAGTTTCATTGCGATCATCGAGTCCGGTTTGACAGGAATACGCTCATCCGGCTCAACCCGTGCTTCTCTCGCCCATGTCAACCAGAATGATTGCTCGCGTAGCTCCTTCTCAGCGTCAAGACGACATTTGAACAGGCTGTCCGCTTGGAGTTTGTCACGTTTATCTGATCCAACAGGAGGTTCGTAATCTATGGTTTCCGGTCTGATTATGGATTTGGATTTCTGAAGTTTGATTGTGACGTCATTTACCGAACCGGGAACATGCAACAGCATACTTTCTTTTTCATGTTCAGCGCCGATGATCCACGAACCAATTCCGCAATTCACATCACAAAATCCATTCTCATCCGTTCTCAAGCCCAAAGCAGGCATTAGAGCGCCATAATTGAAGAGATTGAAAATGACACGGTTATCGGGGACAGGTCGGTTTTTTGAATCAACGAGACTGATGTTCAGATTTCGAGTTTTACCGTAAACAGCGGTTGAATTGATTAATGTTGAACGAGGGTAGCTCTTCAGAATTGGTTCACCGCCTTGATATTCACCGTAGGCTGTGCTGACCACCAACATGGCTCTTTCGGCGGCTGATGTAAACCAGGCATTCCCCAGTCCCGGTCTCGGCTCACAACCTCCCGTATAATACCATTTACCGTCAACTTGAACCTCTACCCAGGCATGGTTGTTATCACAATGAGGCCAATAGGGAGTGTAGCACTGCCTCGCCGGTATCCCAATTGAACGCAGTGCACATATTGTTAAAATCATCTCCTCTTCACAGCGTCCGAATCCGGATCGAATTGTCGTCAGAGGATCCTGATCTCTGCCGGTTGTCTGTACGAAAGTAGCTTTTTCGTGGCACCAGTGATTGACTTCAAGCGCAGCTTCCTCCATAGTCATGCCTTTTACGCGTGGTTTAAGCTCCTCGAAAAACTGATGACGCCAGCCCTCAACGAATGGCTCCTGTGAGACGCGGTGAGGCAGAACAAAGCAGCGGAATGTGTTCTCGTTAATTGTCTTACCCCACTCGAAATGCTCGATTGCTTCACGGGCGAGCCTTACATTATCCAGAAGCATTCTGCCTGTTACCGACGCCAGATCTCCCAACGGTAGATAAGAAAAAAGAAACTGCAGATCGTTGATTTCTTGTTTTGTAACGTCCTTACTGTAAAGGATGTTACAAAGTTGATCAGCGTTTATGCCAGCGCGTTCACGTTGGACGGTTAAAAGTGAATCCAATGATGCGGAAAATGAAGCTGTTACAAGAAGAAGTGCTAAAAGAGTAAAATAAATTATCTTCACAGCGCTTTGTCCGTGTTAAAGAGATTGTTTATCCGAAATTAGTACTAAGCTCGGAAGTATGTGCAGGTGCTGATTTAAATGGTTTAATAGGAAGATTAACTGTGAATGTTGAACCCTTACCAAAACGCGAATCGACTGAAATATCGCCGCGATGCAGGTCAACCGCTTTTTTTACCAAGGCTAATCCTAAACCTGTACCTTTGGTTCTCGTTGTAAAGAACGGATTGAATAGCTTGGATTCGTTTTCAGGTGTTATACCGCAGCCATTGTCAATAATCTCAACCTTGACTCTATTATGCAAAAGCATCCATTCAAGCTTGATAAGTACGATTCCTTTATCCTTAACGGATTGAATAGCATTTCGAATAAGGTTGATGAAGATTATTTTTAGTAGCTCATGGTCAGCTAAAAGTGGTACATTTTCATCAGGCAATCGCGCTGTAAGTACAACATTTAGTTTATCCCTATTGATTTCGGCTTGCAGAAGTTGTACCAGATCAGTAAGAAGCATATTGAGATCCACCCGATCACGCTTAACACCGGAACGTCTCGTTAGAAATAGCAGGTTACTCGCAATGCGCTCTAAATCACTGACGCCTTTTAAAACTTTGTCAATCAGTTTTAACTTATGGGCGTCATCTGCAAGGTCCTCCTTTAGTAATGCTGC